>CACWIU010000048.1:5733-17077 GCA_902761025.1 uncultured Ruminococcus sp.
CCCGAAAGCCACGCATTAGTGCAATTTGAAACATTCGGCAATATGCCGTAAAGCTTTTCCCGCTCCTCTTTTTCAAGAATAAGCTGCTGAATACTACGAATGCCAAAATCAGCAGAAAAGGCTTTCATATTGGGCAATGTCAAAATGTCCGAAAGCATTGAACGAGGGTCAAGCGTCTGATATGATTTTCCCTCATCATATTGCAGCAGTACTATATCGCAGCCGGCATGATTAAGCATACTCAAAAAGTACAGCTCATATATGCCTATTTCACCCTCGCAGAGAATTTTAGGGACATCATTATTTCCCAATCTGTTTACTACCGCTTCAAAACGATAGTAAAGCCAACACATGAATTTAATGTAAGAGTTTTTCAGAACATTCGGGTTTTTTCCCATATTTTTCAAGGCAACCAACGCCGCATACAAAGCGTCTGCCAATGCGGAACACTGCAAATTGCTCATTCTTGGCAGCCAGCGGTTCAGCGACTGCCCGATAAAAAATTTGTCAAGCTGAAAGTCAGTTCCCATCATTTCATTAAAAAATGATAAATTCCTTCCGTCCGGATTAGGGATTTTACCGTCAATCATAACTCCAATTTTGCGAGTCAATTCATAATACTTAACAATAAAATTATTAATTTCTTCATTAGCTCCGCAAATCCTATAAAAAAACACGGATTTTTGACTTCGTTTGTTCAGCGGAAGAAAATAATCGTCAAGACTGCCTATTTTTTTATGTTCAAACATGGTTTTCATTCACCTGTATCAGTAATACGTATTATAATTATTATTGCTGTTTTGAGCCGGGTCATACATCGGCCGGCTTTGATTAACATCATAAAACGGCTGCGTTGCACACTGAACAGACAGTTTGTTTCGATTTAGCAAATACCCCAACACGGAACCGCATACGCCGCCTAAAATATGGGCAAAATTAGATATATTATCTTCTACCATAATACCGTCCAATATTTGTTCGCCAATGTACAAAAACGCTACCAGTATAAAAGTTAACGGAATTTCACCTTGTTTAAGGCTGGTAAAAGACGAAAGCAAAATGAAAGCAAAAACCACTCCGCTCGCTCCCAAAAGCTGTATGTTCGGGAAAAGAATAAAATTAAGCACGCCTGTTACAAATGCCGTAGACAAAATTACAAAAAGCAAACTTTTCGAACCGTACTTTTCTTCAAGCAAAGGCCCCACAACCAACAAAAACATCATATTGCTTAAATAATGTTCCATATCGGCATGACCCAATACATGACCGAAAAAACGAACATATGTAAACGGGTCTAATAACGACGAACGGTATACGCTAAACAGCAGCTGATTTGTGTATCCTTTTGTAACATAACTTAAAATTAAAGAAATTAAACACAAAATAGCAAACCAAAGCACAACGGGCGAATTAAAAGAAATTTTAATTTTGGGTTTGCCCGTGGAAAGACTGTTCATAAAAAAAACATCTCCTTCAACAAATCACTATATCATTATACCCTCTCTTAGCGATTATACCATAAATCACCATAATTTACAATAACCATTCTTCATTTTTATGTAAATTTTTTTATATTTGCAAATCACTACCTATAATTTAAGAATTTAAGAAAAACTTTTCACAGTAAAATTTTTGATAGAATATATTTATTGGTCTAAAACTCACGGCACACACCCATACAAAAATTATTGATTGCGTCATAACCAACAGCAAAATTGATATTTTGACCCTCGTCTACGCCCGAAGTGCTTATTCCAATCAGTTCTCCGTACATATTGATTAATGCTCCTCCGGAACTTCCCGAAGAAATGGGAGCTGTAAACTGAATCATATCTACTCCTCGGATTGTGCGGAATCCGGATATAATCCCGTCCGAAACCGTATTAAACAAGCCAATCGGACTTCCGATTGCAACAACTTTCTGTCCTCTTGCAAGCGGTTTGGAATCTTTGTAAATCGGAAGTGGGGAAAGCTTTTTGTCAATTTTTATTATTGCCAAATCAAGGTCACTATGATATTTTATAAGTCTGTCGGTAAAATAAATTTTGTTGTCGTTTTCTATTCTTACGGCATAATCTCGGCTCTGCTTTGCAACATGAAAATTCGTAAGAATATATCCGTTTCCGGCAATCATTATTCCCGAACCGCCGCCGATTACGTCAAAATCTTCTCTTGAGGAATATCGTCTTATACTCAGAATTTGCACTACCGACGCCGCCAAACGGGCAAGCTCTTCATACGATTTCTCACAACGCTGAGTTTTAACCGAAAAACTGTCTTTTTCCTGATAAATACTCGCCCGATAATATTGTCCGCTGTCTGTTGGCGATGTTTGACGGACAACTGTCGGGCGGCGGTTCGGGTGAGGAGGGACAGTCATTCGAATATTGCCCGTTTGAGGCTGTCTGACTGCTTGTCTGTTTGTGTTTGTTCGGGTCGGAGCTGTCACTCTGCCATTTGACGAAACAAAGTAAGAATTTCTTGATTGATTTTGATTAACACGTACGTTTTGACGATTCGGGTGAGGGGGAATGACAACTTTTACATTTCCGCTTTTTTCTTCCGATACCGCCGGGGGTTCGTACACTGTGCCATGTATTCCTATTCGCGGCGATGAAACCGGTATCCGCACAAACTCCGGAATATCGCTGTTCCCAAAATGTCCAAGTATCACCCTTGCGCAAAGTCCTAAATTTTTGACGTCAATATCCATATCGGATTTGTGCAAAAGCAAAAGCACGTCCGCTCCCGTCAACGACAGCAAATAATAAAATAAAACTTCTTGTAATTTTGTTGCGTTTACTCCTACAATCTTCATTCCGTTTACAGCGCTTCTGTCATTCACCAAATCCGCCGTCACACTGTCATACCAATAAAGAACCTTGACCGCAAAATTTTTCTCTATTGATTCGTTTTGTTTTTTCTTGGCTTTTTGAAATAATAAAATTATCTCGCATAACGCCGCGCTTAATGTTTCGGCAAGCTGTTCGTTTCTGCAAGTTACTTTTGTGAAAGCTTTCTTTTTGAAACTTCTAAGCCATTCGTTGTATTTTTCTTCATAAAAACTAACATCGTCTATTGACATTAATTTAGGCAATCTGTTCAGCCTGTTGTATGCCGCTCGATTCCTCAGATGACTGTCAACCGCCAAAACATCTGTTGTAAATGACGGCGTTTCCCCAACAAAACACACAAAAGCAGCATTTTCATTTAAACTTTTGTGAGATTCATAATCAGAAAAATTTTTAATATCTTCGGAATTTTTTTGAATTTTTTCCTTATTTAACACAAAGTCCACCACCTTAACCGAAAATTAAACAAACTGTGACAAAATCTTCAAGCAATTTTTCATTATAATTCTACCACAAATCAAAAAAAATATCTACCAATTTTTAAAGATTTGTGGTATAATCTAGGGTATGGCTGTAACTTACATTAAGAGGAGATTATAAAAATATGAAGAACGATAATATATATTACAGCGTCGGCGCATTACTGTATTGTCCTGCCAATAAAGAAAGCATTGTTCGTTCAATCGCAACCGAAAAGCTCGGCAAACATTATTCTCTTGCTCTTTGCCTTGAGGACACAATAGGCGATGACTTTGTGGAAGAAGCCGAAGCTATACTCATTAAGTCCTTGAAAAAACTTTTTATTCAAAGCCAAACTAAAGATTTCTTTATGCCCAAAATCTTTATTAGAGTTCGCCGCTGTGAGCAAATAAAAAGCATTATGACCCGTCTGGAAGATGCTCGGCAGCTTGTGACAGGATTTATTATCCCAAAATTCGAACCGTCAACCGCCGACGAATACATAGACGCAATACTTGAAATAAATAGAACTTATAACATAAATATCTATATGATGCCCATACTCGAAAGTCAGCTTATGATAGATTTGCGAACTCGTTACGATGTCCTGTACGCAATCAAAGACAAGCTTACACGCATTGAGCCTTTAGTTCTTAATATCCGCGTGGGCGGAAACGACCTGAGCAAACAGTTTGGGTTCAGACGTCACAGCGACGAGTCAATCCATGACATTAAGCCTGTTTCAAGTATTTTCAGCGATATTGTCACCGTTTTCGGACTTGACTATGTAATTTCGGGTCCCGTATGGGAATACTTCAACGGAGCTAACTGGGACAGCGGTCTGAGAAATGAAATTAAAGGCGATATCCTTTGCGGATTTATCGGCAAAACTGTAATTCACCCCAATCAAATCGAAGTCGTTTACAACGCTTACAAAGTCCGTCTGAAAGACTTGCAGGACGCTAACTCAATTCTTAACTGGAGTACAAACACTTCGTCGCTCGTTGCCGGCAGTCAAGCTAAAGAAAGAATGAACGAATACAAAACGCACTGCGTTTGGGCTAAGAAAATAAAAATATTAGCTGAAATCTACGGAATAACAAAAGAATAATTTTTTCATTATTGTTCTAAATCGAATCACAACTCTTTATAAAAACCGAGGTGTTCCAATGGTTACTATTGCCAAAAGAGAAAATAATAACAAAAGAAGATACTTAGTTGTTAATAAATTACAGGGAAAACATATCCCCGTAAGCGGTCAAACTGCCTTTGATGTCTTTGACAGCCTTGCTCAGAAAGTCGAAGAAAACTGCAAGGGCGAAAAATTGCTCTTAGTCGGATTTGCCGAAACTGCAACAGCTATCGGGGCAAGACTTGCAGTTAAACTTCGTACCGACTATATGCAGACCACAAGAGAACAAGTAAGCAACGCCGAATACTTGTTTTTCACCGAATCTCACAGTCACGCTACCGAACAAAAACTTGTAAAAAATGACATTGATTCCGTCATTAATTTCATTGACAGAATTGTCTTTGTCGAGGACGAAGTTACAACGGGCAATACAATAATGAAAATTATTGACATAATCGAAAAATTATATCCCGACAAAGTTCAATTTTCAGTCGCTTCGCTCCTGAACGGCATGAACGAAGAATCGCTGAGTAAATACAAAAAACGCAATATAGATATTTATTATATTCAAAAAACTAATCATTCCGAATATACCGCCATTGCCGAAAGCTTTTCGGGAAACGGAAAGTATTTCCCAAAAAACACCCATACTTCCAATGTTGAAATTGTCAGCGTTGCAGACGGCTATCTGAACGCAAGACGGCTTGTAAACGGAAATAATTATAACGCTTCTTGCGAAAAGCTTTTCGATATTATCAAAAGTCAAGTTAATTTAGAAAACATCAAAAATATGCTCGTCATCGGCACGGAAGAATTTATGTATCCGGCTCTCTTTACTGCTCAACGCTTTGAAAAAGAGGGTTTTAATGTTTATTCGCATTCGACTACAAGAAGTCCGATTGTTACGTCAAACGAAGATGATTACCCTCTTCACGAACGCTTTGAGCTTGCAAGCTTTTACGATAAAGACCGCAAAACTTTTATTTACAATCTAAAAAAATATGACTGCGTAATCGTAATTACAGACGCTAATCCAATCGAAAATGACGGGGTAAATTCACTTGTTAACGCTTTGCGTTCGGTTGGAAACGATAAAATTTACGTGTACAGGTGGTGCGATGATGAATAAAAATTCCGATTATCTCGTAAAAACTTCATACGCTCCCGAAGACGTTATTCTTTTATTGAAAGACGTCACGGGACAAGTTCAGCCTCAGCCTACTGAAGAAAGAGAAAAACTTATTCAATCAGGCAAGCATTACTGCGAAATGCTCCCCATTGAATACGTACCCACTCAACGCTATATGCAAGTCTACGAAGAGGCTTTGAAAGCGTATGCAAAACCTACCGCTTTTGCAGTCGGCAGGCTTTGCGATAAAATAATCGCTCAAAAAGGAAAATCCGTTGTTGCCGTTTCCCTCGCAAGAGCCGGTATTCCTATCGGAATCTTAATTAAGCGTTACATCAAGTTAAAATACCTTATTGATATTCCGCATTATTCAATATCTATCATTCGGGGACGAGGAATTGACAAGAACGCACTTAATTTTTTGATAGAAAAATACGGCGGTGAAAATTTGCTTTTCATTGACGGCTGGATTGGCAAGGGTGCTATTTTAGGCGAACTCCGCAAAGAATTAGCACAATTCCCGACAGTATCGTCAGATATTGCAGTAGTTGCCGACCCTGCTAACGTCACCGAGCTTTGCGGAACTCATGAAGATATTTTAATTCCCAGTTCGTGTTTAAACAGCACGGTATCCGGACTTGTCAGCCGTACTTTTTTGCGAGATGATATAATTAAAGACGATGACTTTCACGGGGCTGTCTATTACGGCGAACTTACCGAGTCCGACTTGTCATATGAATTTATTAATGCTATTCAATCGCATTTTGAACTTGACAACAACTCAGACATTCCCGAAAATATAATCGGCGGTCAAGGCATTGACGAAGTCAGAGCAATAGCCTTTCACTTTGGCATTGACGACATCAATTTAGTAAAACCGGGCATAGGCGAAACAACAAGAGTTTTACTCAGACGTGTTCCGTGGAAAGTTCTTATTGATGAAAAATATCAAAACGCCGACGAGCTTGCTCATATAGTCAGACTTGCCGAAGAAAAAAATGTGCCTGTCGAGTATTATCCTTTAACACATTACAAAACCTGCGGAATTATAAAAAAACTTGCGGACGCTTAATTACTCTTTTTAATTTTAATGAAAGGTCAGTTAAATTCATATGATAAGAGTCTGGTTTAATCATTGGTTCAGCACGTCGTACAGATTAATCGAACTAATGAAAGAAGATAAAGAACAGGAAATTGTAATCATTGGGACGAACCGTCAAGAAAATTCAGTTATTCAAAAAGTCTGCGACGAATGGAGCAAAGAACCCATTCTTGACGGAGAAGACTACATTAATTATTGTCTTAATTTTTGCATTGAACGCCACATTGACGTATTTGTTCCACGTAAACACATGGAAGAAATCAGCAAGAATAAACGTCGTTTTGAAGAATTGGGCGTAAAAGTCTTAGTCGATGACTATAGTATAATAAGCTTGTTAGGTAATAAATCAAAAGCTTACGAATACTTTAAAGACTGTTCAAATATATTAATTCCCGATTATTATTCCGTGAATACAGTATCGGATTTTGTTAAAGCGTATGTCGAGCTGAGAAAAAGTCATGAAAAAGTATGCGTAAAATTTGTTCATGACGAGGGCGGCATGAGTTTCCGTAAAATTATTGAAACTCCAAACACTTTTGAACAGCTAAAATTTTATCCTGAAATCGGCATAAGATATTCTGATTTATACGCTGCTCTTGCGTCTCGCGAATATTTTGACGATTTAATGGTCATGCCTTATTTAAGCGGAAATGAAATCAGCATTGACTGCCTTGCAACAGACAGCGGAAACATTGCAATTCCAAGAATTAAAACCGTATCAAGACATGAAAGAATTGTTTTTGACAATGATTTAATAAATATGGCTGAAACTATACTGAACAAAACTAAGCTCCGTTTCCCGTGCAACATACAATTCAGATATAGTAATGACAGCCTGTATCTTCTGGAAATCAACACAAGAATGTCAGGCGGTCTGCAAATGAGCTGTCTTGCGGCAGGCGTAAATATTCCAAACATTGCTTTGAACAAGCTTTTTAATAAAAATATACCGTGGCATATTGATGACTGTTCGGAAAAAATTGTTTCCTATATAGAAATTCCTAAATTAATCAAATAATTTTTATATCTAAAAAACATAACAGCCGATTGATTCTCAAATAACAAATGAGTTTCAATCGGCTTTTTTATTATGCCAACTGCAAATGAGCAATATATCGCTAATGGCTTAGCCCTCAACTATTTTGAAAAAAGTTGGAGAAAAAACTTTAACAGGCTTATTGTTTTGCCAAAAATTTTATCAAATCGGGCATAACTCTTTCGGCGTCTTGTCTTCCGATTTGATACACGGCTTCAAGATGTTCCGGGTCTGTATCGGTTTTTTCAATATCTAATTCTTTTGACGGTCTTATAAAGAATATATTTCCAAGTGTTTCCTGCAAAAGAATATACGCTTTCTCGTCATTATACATTTTGGGACGAAATCTCATTGCTTCCAAAAACTTTGGATAGCTTCTGTATACAATAGCCGCCGCTCCCAATCTTTCGTCACGCTTAACATAAGAATCGGGTCTTGTCGCAACAACAACATTTTTAACATATCCCATATTCTCAAACGCTCTCAGCGGAATACTGTCCGTCACACCGCCGTCAAGCAGTTTTTTACCGTCAACCTCTACAATTTTCGAAACCAACGGCATAGAAGCGGACGCTCTCAAATACTCCATTTGAGCGGAGTCTTTTAAGTCGTTAAGCTTTATGTATTCGCTTTCACCCGTTTCGACATTTGCAACAACGGCATAAAACTCCGAAGAAGAATTTTTGAAAGTATCATTGTCGAACAAATCCAGTTTCCACGGTATTTCATTGTAGCAAAATTCTTTTCCTACTAAATCCCCCGTGGTAATAAGCGAGTGCATACTCATAAAACGCTTATCGGGAGCATATTTTTTATAATATCGGATATTGCGTCCCGGCTGATTTGCAACAAAGCTTGCTCCGTGAATAGCTCCTGCGGATACGCCTATAACTCCGTCAAATTTAATATTATGCTCCATAAATACGTCAAGAACGCCTATTGTGTATGTCGCTCTCATTGCTCCGCCTTCAAGCACTAATCCTGTTTTCATTATTTTCACAACCTCTTTTTACAACAAGTGAAAATATGCAGCGCCGTATTATATTAACAAACAAACTTTACAGCGCTGCATTTTTAATACAATTCCCTCATATCACCGCGCTAACGGCTCTCTTAATCATTTGTTTTGTAATATAGTCTGCAATGACAAAAGCCCTCAAAATTCGGGTCTGCTATTTGGTCGCGAAATTCCTTGCACATACATTTATTCTCGGGAATAATCTCCAAACGACACGGGCAGTAACCGTTCTTTTTGGCAAGACCCTCTTTAATAACTTTAACAACTTTTTCATCGGGATTTAACTTAATTGCCATTTGCTTCACCTATCATTTTCAATATTTCTTCTTTTTCATGATATCCCAACGCCTTTGCAACAGGCTGACCGTTCTTGAACAATACCATAAGAGGAATAGAACGAACGCCAAATTTCATAGCGAGCAGGTTTTCTTCGTCAACGTTAACCTTGCCGACTTTTACGCCGATATCGGAATCCGAAATATCTTCCAGAATAGGGGCGAGCATTTGACACGGTCCGCACCAATCCGCAAAAAAATCTACCAAAACAAGCTCTTTGCTCTGCAAAACCTCTTTTTCAAAGTTATCTGCCGTTATCTTTAAAGCCACAAAAACCACCCTTTATTTATTTTTTATTATTATGTCCGTTTACAGATAATCTATTAACGGATAAGTTACATATAAGTATACCAAATCTGTCATATTTTTGCAATATGGCAAATGCAAATAAAATATAAATTTTTTTATACTCAAAAAAACTATATTTACAACACAAGGTCTTGCAAAAAGACAAGAGTTTATTGTATAATAAACTGCAGAGTACATTGCGAAAGGAAAATCAAAGTCAAAATGAAAACGAAAAAATTTATCAAAAAATTTTTTATAACGCTTTTAGTTTTAGTACTGCTGACAGCCGCGCTTGCGGCAGCCGGTGTTGTATACCTAACGGTTCATGAATATTCGCCCGAAGAAAGAGAATCTGTTGACCCTTTTGGTGTTTCGACAAAATCTGTTTCTCCCGGCGATACTGTTACATTTCTTACCTATAATATCGGCTACGGTGCGGACGATGATAAACACGACTTTTTCATGGACGGCGGCAAAACGGTTACAACAGAAAGCGCCGATAACATTACGGCAAATATGGACGGAATTATTAAGGTTCTGACAGAACAAAACGCAAATATTTCCCTGCTTCAGGAAGTAGATATTGACTCAAAGCGTTCGTACAACATTGACGAAGCCAGCCTGATATCAAACGCATTTTCCGACAGCAACTATGCCTTTGCAACTAATTTTCTCTGCGAATATATTCCCTACCCCGTAACCGATACCGTAGGAAAAATCCATTCCGGAATTATGACAATAAACAAATTTAATGTCAACTCTGCCGAAAGAATAGCTTTGACAAACGGTTTTAAATGGCCTGTAAGCACCTGTCAGATTAAAAGATGTCTTCTTGTGGAAAAAATTCCTTTGCAGGACAGCAAAAAAGAACTTGTCGTAATTAATCTTCATCTCGACGCTTATGACAACGGAGAAGGCAAAAAAGCTCAATATAAAGAATTGTGCGAGTTCATGCAGCTGGAATACGCAAAAGGGAATTATGTAGTTGCTGGCGGTGACTTTAACAGCACATTGCCCTCGGTGGCAAAAAATAAATATCCTCTGAAAAACACAGAATATTATGAACCGCCGACTATAACTACAGAATATTTGACAGGCGGCTGGAAATACTGCACAGACGATTCTCTTCCGTCCTCAAGACTTCTGAACGAGCCTTATGACAAATCAAGCGAAAACACGCAATATTATGTAATTGACGGTTTTATATGCTCGCCAAATACCATTGTTCAAAGCACAAAAACTATTGACACAGAATTTAAATACAGTGACCACAATCCGATTACTGTAAGCGTAACTCTTGTAAAATAACCATTATGCCCGCTTTTTTCAAGCGGGCATAAGTTTTTACAGCCAATATATACTTATAATCCATGCGGAAGCTGCCAAAATTATAACTGTTGCCAATACAATGCAAATTGTTGTTAATATGTTCATTCTTTTTTTGCTTTTTAATTTGTCCAACGCATAGTCAGGCTCGGGAGCAAATACTATTGAATGAGTAATAACCGGTTCGGGCAATTCTGCCGCAGTATCGGGACTAATGTCGATATTTTTCATTAATTCGCTGCCAATCATCATGTCAATTTGTTCGGGTTCGTCGGGAAATACTGCAATATATTTTGAACTGCTCTTTATTAAATATCCGTCTTTTCCGCCCCCGGGGTTAAGGATTTTTTTATTAAAGCTTACTTCCATTTCTTTTTCGCTGAAATAGTCGGAGAGGAGCGTCATAACATTTCTGTTTTCCGCTGCCGTCAAACCGCCGATAACAATAATTAAATCAGTCTGTTCCAAAGAATTGGCAAATTTTTCTTTTAAATCATCGGCAGAAACTGCCGCCGTTGTGTTAAGCACATGGATATCCGGCATTTTCCCGAACTTTTTATTCAGATTACGATTAATATATCCTGTCTTATACGCAATATAATAAATAACGCTGCAATCCATTATATTATGTTTCTCCTCTCGTTATACTAAATTTAACAAAACGGG
>CACWIU010000049.1 GCA_902761025.1 uncultured Ruminococcus sp.
CCGATGATAATGCAGATATTCCTACGTTTTACGGATTTTTTCAATACGTCAGTAAATTACGACCTTGTTCTTTTCATACGGTTAGACGTTGCTTCGATGAATATTGGGCAGATATAAATATAAAATCCCCCGAAAAAGACTTTGTCTAATCGGGGGTATATATTATTAATCGTAACTTACAATCGTTATATCGGGAAATTTGTCCGCAAATGAAAATTCTCCAAAAATTTTTTCTTCCATATGGTCTTCAAAAGAAATAAATATTTTAAACGGAACTTGATTTTCATTATTTCTGTAAATTCGCCAAAATTTCATACTCTCAACTTCGTACTCGTCTGAAACATATCTATTTCCGTCTAATGTAAATTCAAATTTTTTCTTTTCCTTGGCTTTTTTAACAAAATCATCAAAACTTTCGCCGTTTTGGCTTTTCAATGTTGAAAAATCCAACGTCATTTTCTTGTCACTCGCTTTCCCCAAAAAGTATAAAAATTACTCAAAAATATTACAAATCATTTGAGTTTAATTATATCACTTTTCTGAAAAAATGTAAAGTACAATACGAGTAAAAGCAGATAAAAAATTATTATTATTATTTAATTAATTCTTTTCAAGGAAGCAGAATTACTCCTCCAACATCTGTCAAAGGAGTATTTTTTATATATATAATTTCTATATTATGATTTTTACAAAATGACTTTATATTTTCATAATCTGTATGAGCCGTAATATCTCCCATAAAAGCAAGAGTATTTTCATTAAGCATAAAGCTTGAACCGCCGATAAATCCGCCGTACTTATCGCAAAGTTTTATTTGACCCTCGGATATTTTCAGACAATCCAGCTTTCCGCTCACAGCCTTTGCAATAGACAAGTCAGACGTTATAATGGCATTATCTCCCACAATGGCTGAGGAGCATTTTGCATAGCCTTGTTTAACATTAATGAGATTAAAGCCATAGTTTAAAAGAGTTTCTGTTACTACAGTATCGGCATATTTAAAATTGCCTATGGCATATTTTCCAACTAACGCAATATTTAACTTTACGCAAAAAGGATATCGAAAATCTGTTATTTCATCTTTTGTATAAATATAATTTATTTTATTTCCTATTATTTTTTTAATTGAATTGTTAAAATTAATATTATTTTTTAAAAGAACTATAGTTTTATCTGATATAACAAATATCTGCATATCGGCATGAAACGATTCGGCATTCAAAATATTATTTTTATAAGATTGGACTTTTAATATATCAAAACCCATTTTTTCAAGCTCTTCGGCAAAATTCGGAAACAATTCAGAAATAACTGCCGTTTTTCGTTTTTCTGTCATAGTATTATTATACTCACCTTCTCAAAGCCTCCACCGGACGAAATTTTGACGCTTTATACGCAGGAATAATCCCAAACAGCATTCCCAATACTACCGACAAGGCAACGGCTGTTACGGCGGACGCCGCATTAATACGCATTTTAATATTAAGCACAAGAGATATTGCGTTTATAAAAAGCACGGCGGCAAGCAATCCTGTCAAAGTACCGACAGACGAAATAAAAACAGCTTCGCTTAAAAAATCCAAAAGAATATCTCCCGAAGTCGCTCCGATAGATTTTTTTATTCCTATTTCTCTTATACGCTCATTTACTGAAATGAGCATAATATTGATAATGCTTATCCCCGAAACGACAAGCGACACAGAACCTATTACAGTTAAAACAGTCGTTACAATATTGAGCATACTTTTCAGCGTTCCTTTTTGCCCTGCCAAATCGGTTACTGTATAACCGTCGCCGCTGACTTCGCCGTAAAGAGCTTTTTTCACGGAATCCGTAATTTCTTCGGAAGTACGGCTGCCGTCAAGCTTTAAAAAAAACTGGTCAAAATTGGGACTTGCACTAAAAGACGTATAAGGAGCGTACAAAAAAGCCGGAAAGTAATTTCCCATAACGGACTGCATTATCCCTTTGCCCGTTTGAACAATTCCCACTACTTCAAAGCTTTCGACGGACGAATTGCACAGCAAATCAACGCAGTTCCCGACAATATTTTCTCTGCCGTACAGACTTTCAGCCAACGCCCTGTCAAGAATACACACTTTATTATTTGACATGATATCGCTTTTATTAATAAGCCTGCCATACAACAGCTCAAACGAAACGACATCGGCAGTTCGTTCGTCAATGCCCCATATCATCGCAGGGCTGTTGTCGGCATTGTTCAAATACACTTTAGACGTGTTCACAGTAACGGGGGCAATTTCCGCAACACCCTGAACAGAACAAATCTTTTCGAGTTCGTCTTCTCCCAACTCCACCGAAGAAGAATCCCTCGAAACAATCAGCCCATTCATGCCCAACGAATCAAGCTCAGCCGAAACAGCCTGCACACCGTAATCACTTATGGCGTTAACCGTAAGCACGGACGCAACGCCGACTGAAATACTCAAAACCGTAAGAAAAAATCGAAGTCTGTTTTCCCAAAGACATTTAAGAGTAAAGCCGAATTTATTCTGCATGACCTTTTACCTCATTCACAACGGTTGACGAGATATCTTTTACCTTTGAATAATCGGAAACAACAATATCCCCGTCCGATAATCCGCTTAAAATTTCCATGCCGTTGCTGTACTCTGTTCCGCAGGAAACAAACTGTTTTTTTAACGCTCCGTTTTTTAATAAATACACAAAATTTTTATTGTCTTCGTCTTTTCCAACGCAGGAATAAGGAATTAATAAAGCGTTGCTTTTTTCGGAAATTTTTATTGAGCAAGAAGCGGTATAGCCTGATTTTATATCTTTATTTTCCCCGTCAATTTTCACAGTGATTTTTACGGTTGTTTCTTTACCGCTTGCGGTAGTTGTCTGTTTTGCCGACGAGCCTATCGAATCCACCGTGCCATACAAAATATCGGGTACTGCCTTACAGTCTATTTTCACACTTTGACCGATTTTAAGCTTTGGAATATCTTTTTCAAGGGCGTTAATTCTGACCTGAAAAGACTGTTCGGGCGAAACTTTAAATAAAATCTGACCTTTTTGAAAGAATGAATTTTCTTCGATGTCAAGTCCGCTTATAATACCCGTTGAGGGAGCTTCATAAACAACGGAAGAAATATCGCCGTCTGCCGCAGAAACAATACTTTGAAAGTCACCCGAAGTTATTGCGGACATTATGTCGGCGTTTGAAATTTCCGATTCCGTTTGAAAGACTGTCAAAACAGGGTCGCCTTTTGTGACAAAATCTCCGTTTTCAGCCAATACGGACTGAATAACTCCCGCGCCTTTAGCGCTGCAAACAGTTGAATTTCTATACTCTACAGTTCCGCTGTAATTTATAATTTCAACGGCAGTCTTTTTTTCTGCCTTTACGGCTGAAACATATTCGATATTGCTTATTGTGGAATTACCCGACGCAAATATCATAAGTATAATTGTTAAAGAAATAAGAGTTAAAATAACATATTTTTTCATAAACGCAAGCCCTCCGTAAAGATAGTATCTCACACGAAGGGCAAAATATAAGTTTAACAATTAAAAAATTCCAAAGTTATTGCAGCTGTTCGCCGTTTTCGATTTGCGCAATTTGAGCGATTCTTTCGGCATGTCTGCCGCCGTCAAAGGGAGTATTCAAAAAAATGTCGGTAAGTTTTACGGCTGTTTCGCAGTCTATCACCCTGCCGCCCATTGCCAAAATATTGGCGTCGTTATGACGTCTTGTCATTTCTGCGCAAAACTCATTTGTAACAACAGCCGCGCGAATGCCCTTAACTTTATTTGCCGCCATAGAAATTCCGATACCCGTACCGCAGCATAAAATACCCTTTTCGCATTTGCCGTTCGCAACGTCGTTTGCAACTTTTTGAGCATAAACAGCATAATTAACGGATTCTTCCGAATAACAGCCGTAGTCAATATATTCAATGTTTTTTTCTTCAAGGTACTTTTTTACAGCCTCTTTCAAGCGATATCCGCCGTGGTCTGCTCCTAATGCTATCATATTAACAAATCTCCTTTTAAATATTTATTTTTTATTTTTTTAAAGACTGTTTTGCCATAAGCTCTCTTTGAGCCTGCGGCAATCTCAAGTATTTCGGCATAAGCTGCGAGGGAGTGAGAACTTGTCCGTTTGCATAGAGTTTTTCGGCAGCCATACCGACGGACGAGGCTCTTTGATATCGGACGTTTTCATTGGCAAGCGTAATATTATTAAGCTTATCCGACATTTTATCAAAACAAAGCTTTGCCCCGTCGCCTACGAGAACGATTTTCTTATCAATATTTTTTAATTCTTCCGCAAGTTCGTCAATCTGCAAGGCTCTGTCTTCGCAAAGTCTGACAGGTTCTTTTTGCGAAACATCGAACAAAGCGTTATAGACTTGACTGCGCCTTGCGTCCATAACCGCGCAGATAACAGTATTTTCACCGCTGAGATTATAAGCCATTGACTCCAAAGTGGACACAGCGACACAAGGCTTTTGCAAAGCAAACGCCATTCCCTTTACTGCCGCAATGCCAATTCTTAAACCCGTGAAAGAACCGGGACCGCAAGTCACGGCAAAACAGTCAATTTCGTTTAAAGCAGTTTTTGTATTTTTAAGAAGATAGTCTGTCATAGGCATTAAAGTTTCGCTGTGCGTAAGCATGGTATTGATAAAATTTTCGCCTTTGATTGTACCGTCTTCAACAAGTGCCGCAGAAGCAGACTTTGCCGAAGTATCCAACGCAAGAATTTTCATAAATTCAGTCCCTCTATTTCAAAAATTCGCTCGTTATCCGTATTTCCTTTTTTTATATTAATTTTAATTGCATTATCGGGCAAAGCGTTTTCTATATTTTCGCTCCATTCAACAATTAATATGCCTGTATCCAAATAATCAAAAAATCCCGTAGAGTACAAATCGTCCCAACCTGTAATTCTGTACATATCGAAATGATAGATATTGAACTTTGTTTTATATTCGTTTACTATTGCGAAAGTAGGGCTTGACACATCGTCATCAGTTCCCAGAGCGTTTACAATAGCTCGTGTTAAAGTAGTCTTACCCATTCCAAGACCGCCAAAGTAAGCGATTACTTCCGAGCCTTTCAACGCATGAGCAATTTTTTTTCCCAACTCTTCTGTTTCAATTAAATTTTTTGTTTTAAATATTACCATTTTCTCTCCTTTTTATAGGCGAACAAAGTTTTCTTCCGAACGCCTCCCCTCAAGGAGAGGCGGCAATTTTCGCAGAAAACTGACGGAGGGGTTGTTTTCAGTGGGCATTGCCCACAAAGATTATATCATATTTTAAGACTTAACACAATGTTAGTAAAATAAAAAGAAATAACCGAAAATTGCATTGATTTTATGCAACTTTCGGCTTATTATTTCTAAATTTGTCATTTCAAGTATGAGTTATACTGCAAATCCCGTGCCGCTGTATTTGAAACCTATCTTTTCAAGCGGAACTTTCAGCCTGCGGACAAGCACAAAAGCCGCCGTAATCTTTATCATGTCGGGAATGATAAACGGCACAACACACAAAGACAAAATTCGCAAAACTCCCATTTTTTCACCGTCGCCCGAGTACACAAAATAAAACCACGCTGTTCCAAATGCGTAACATACAATAAGACCAAAAATCATTCCAACAACCAAAAATAATTTCGGCTTGACTTCAATTTTCTTGAACAATCCAATAATTACGGCACTAAGCAAAAAACCTATTAAATATCCCCCTGTGGGACCTTTTAAAACAGAAATTCCGCTTTTGAAATTTGCAAACACAGGCACTCCCACAGCTCCCAACAGCAAATAAGAAGTTATTGACATTAGACCTATCTTTAAATCAAATAATGCCGCAATAGTGAAAACTGCGAACGTCTGCAGCGTTATCGGAACAGCTCCAAGAGGTATGCTAATCCACGAACAAACCGCAATCAGAGCCGCAGACAGTCCAACTACTGAAATTGTAAGGACATTTGAATTAATTTTTTGTTTTCCCATATTGACACTTCTTTCATGTTTTTAACGAATTTTATTATAAACCGTCAACAACAAAATGTCAATATTTAGGTGACAATTATTTATTTTTTCTATTTTTGTTACAAATTATATTGTGTGATTTGCGGATTTTTAGGTTAAATTTAGAAGTTAACTTCAAAACATGGCATAAGCTCCAGCTTGAATTGATTGCGGCGGTGCATGCTGTCAATACGTTCTTTTACGGACAAATCGTCAATTTCACCTGTGCGAATATACTTATCAAGCACAGCGTAAGTAAAGCCCAAATTATCTTCGTCAGTCTTTCCGCATAAGCCGTCAATCGGCACTTTCTCGACTAATTCGACAGGAAGTCCCAGTTCTTTTCCAACAGCCTTGACCTCAGTAACGGTAAGCATGCTCAGAGGACTGAAATCCCCCGCAGAATCACCGTATCTTGTGGAATAGCCTACCCAGTCTTCCGACAAGTTGCAGGTGTTGACAACTCTGCCGTTGCAGCTTTGAGAAACTGCATAAAGGGTACTCATTCTTATTCTTGGCGGCAAGTTTGTATTTGACTGTTCGGACAATTCAAACGGCACAGCCTTTTTCAATGCGTCAACCGTTTCCCCGATATTAACAACATAGTGTTTAATACCCAAATGGTTAACCAACTTATACGCACAGTCAATATCATGCTGTTCTCCCTTTGGCATTAATACGCCGATTACTCTTTCTTTTCCAAGAGCCTTTACGCAAAGAGCCGCCGCTACGGAACTGTCCTTACCTCCCGATATGCCTATGACAGCGTTGCAGTCTTTGCCGTTTTTTTCAAAAAAATCTCTTATCCACTCTACGCAGTCAGCCGTTACTTTTTTCACATCAAACATAGTATAAAAATCTCCTTGTCAAATTAATTTAATTTAAAAATTACCATTGTGCAAAACTTGACGAATATCCTGCAAGCCTTGTTCTCTGAGCATTTGTCCGTCCTTGAATATGGGAACAAGACAGTTTTCGGGATTATTTTCAGCTTCGTTCCAGTTATGCCCGTCCGTAAAGCTATACTTGCCGTCATTGTCCCGAGTTACGATACAGCAGCCTTTTTGCGACTTTTTGAAACCGCCGTCTTTAGGATTTTTGAAAATAGGATAAGGAATATTGTCAATTTCGCAATAAGTAGCCTTGATACAAGACGAAAAAGTATCTCGTGTAAACGGTTTCAAAACTCCGTCCTCTTCTATGCACTGCATAGAGAAAGAACCAACTCCCAAAGCCACATTTGAGCAGGCAAAGCCGTTTTCTTCCAGTATCTTGTAAATTTCTTCACATCTTTGCACTGTAATCGAATCGCCGTAAATAGCTTTTACATGAGGGTCTAAAACTTTATAACCCTTGCTGTTGATTGTTCCGCCGAACTCTTCCCAAAGCTTGAACACAGTTTTTGTAACAACGTCTACGCACTCGCCGGAATCGCCACGCATGAGCATACAGCCCTTGTGAGCCATTATTTCGTCTTTGAGCTGAGGGAGAATATTGTCAATGACGTTCCAGTAATCGTAAGAATCAAGCACAGCCGAAAAGCTTGTTTCGGGATAAATCTCTGTAAGCAGACGTCTTAAAAGAGTAATTTCGTCGCCGTCAACCGCAAAGTTACTGCACATTACGGAATGTTCCGTGCTTGGACTGCCGTAAGCGACAGGCTCTTTTGTGCAGTCGCAGTTGTAATACTTTTCAAGATACGGTATAGTCGGAACAGTTGCGGTATTTAAGAACGACAAACACCAGCCTGCCCCTGCTTTAATTGCGGACTCGGTACATTCTTCGCCTCTGAAATCGAAAGCACCCAAAGCCTTAGCGCGGCATACGGAATCATCGCAAGTTTTGTCATAGTAATAGTTAACGATTTGACGATAAGTATAACCTACGGTAGCGGCAATCATGGGGTGCCAGCTTTCGGCAGAAATCAGACTTTCGAGAGATTGCGGAAGCCATGCAAACTCGGGGTGAGTATTTGTTATGCCAAACATAGGAACGTGCATAGGAACTAAAGAACCTTCGGGCAAAGATACGATTTCAATAGGAAGATATCCCAGTTTGTGAAGTTTTTCAATTTTTTCAATCTTGTAAGCATTTTTCCCGAGAGCGGCGTCCATTATTCGTCTGTAATCGGAAATAACTTCTTCAAAATCACGTTCAAAAAATTCCTTGTTAAAATAGTCTATCAGATATTTCTTAACAAAGCCCTGCAAACCGAACATAACGACATTGTCCCAGCGATTGACACGGCTCATGCGAGGGGTAAAGTAAGATACTGATTTTGTAATTTTTTCGGGGAGCATTTCAGCGTGAACAGCCTTATAAAAGTCTATAAGCAGCATTGGGTTGATACCTGTCATAATTAAACACCTCTATTTTATTATGTTGAGCAGTAAATATACTGTTGGTTGTAAAAACTTTTTGGATTAAATCGCCTTTCAGGACTTCGCCGTCAAGGATAGTATTTTCGCAGTGGGAAATATATAAATAAATGTTTTTTGCTCCAAGTTCTCTAAGTTTTTTCGCGCTGTGGTAAAAAGTGCCGCCGCGGCTTGAAATATCGTCAACAATAAGAACAGTTCCGCCTTTAACGAGTTCCGTCATGCCCGACACGTCAAGACCCATTATTTGACCCGTTGCCCAATCTCTTTTTTTGATACCAAAGGCAAAGGGGCGGTCAATCATGCCCGAATATCTTTTCATAGCCCCCTCGTCGGGATAGAACATCAACAAGTCATTCGCACCGATTTTTTGAACAGCAAGGTCAATGTAGGGTTTAGGGGACTTTATAGTTATGCGGTCAATTAAAGCTTCGCTGACATAGGAATGAGGGTCAAGGACAGCAACGCTTTTAAAGCCCAGCATATTTATAATTTCCGAAAAGTATTTAAGAGTAAACACATCTTCATTGCTTTTAACTCTGTCTTGACGAGCGTTCGGCAGGTAAGGCATATCGAGTTCAATTTCAGCTATGCCGTGACTTTGCAAATGTCTTGTAAGATAGAACAGCGCTGTTAATTCTTCGTTATTTTCAAAGAGCCAGCAAATATTGGCGGACGGTTTATCTTTGCTTATTGAATGAGGAATTTGTTTCATTAATACGGTGCCGTCCGGGAAATGACCGATATTTACAGGCTCGCCGTTTAAGTAAATCATTTTTAATTAACCTCCTGTTACGTCTATTTGACAGCTTTTCATAGTCATAAGAGCGGCGTTATGGAGTTGAGGAGTAACGCCTGCGCAGCAATTTGCGTCAACGCTGATTTTCTTTTCGGGGAAATTAGCCTTTAAGAGCAGGGCATTCGACACAACGCAAATATCGGTACATAAGCCTATTAATTCAATCTCGAAATCATCATCTCCGCAAGCGTTTTTTATCAAGTTTGGAAGTTCAGCCGAGCCGAATGTGTACTTTTCGACAGCGGTAAAAGTTTTATTTTTGAGAGCATCTTTTACGGACTTGTCGAGCTGCCAGCCGTCAGTATTTTTGATACAGTGAGGAACGGGAAGTTTTTTACCCTCTGCCGTTTGGGAATAATTTTCGAAGTGGGTGTCAAAAGTAACGAAAATTAAGCCGTCATGTTTTCTGATTTTCTCCGAAACATTGTCAAGAATAGCAACAGCTTCATTAGTACCCAAAGCACCGTCAACAAAATCCTTTTGCATATCAACAACAACCAATATTTTTTTCATAATAAATTACCTCCGTGTATTTTTTCTTTTGTAAAGCATAGCGGGGCGATGACCTGCACCTGTTATATACTCGCCTGTTTCTTCGACATAGTTTGCGGCTTTGCGTCTAAAGTTAGCGGTAAGCATTGAAACGTTAAGGACAGTTTCCTGAACGCACTGCAATTCGCTCAAAGTAAACTTAGGCGGCAGGAAGTCTAAAGCAAACTCAAAGTTTCCTATGCAGTTACGCAAAGCAGTCAAAGCGGCGGCAATAATAGCGGCATGGTCAAAAGCAAGCGTTCCGCTGTCAATGATATGATATTCGGGAAAACCGAATTTATTTGAAGTTTCTTTCAAGACAGCTTTTAAGTGAATATCGGAATGTTTAAGAGAGAGATTAATTATATCGTCGTCTGATTTTTCAAAAAAGACATCGAACCATTTGACATCGGCTGTATTATCGTCACCATGAATATTTTGTGTGTCGCCCGTAATAACAGAAACGAAAGCATTTGAAATAACTCTGCCTCTGGGGTCACGATTCGGCTTGCTAAAAGTACCGACAGGCATAATAGAAATGGGATTTATACCTGTTTTTGACAAAGTTTTTCTGAAGGCACATTCTTCGATAGTTTCATCGGCTCTCACGAAGCCGCCGGGCAAAGCCCATTGATTTTTAAAAGGAAACTCTGCTCTTTTGACCAGCAGTAAAGCAAGTTTTCTTATGTCGTCACGTCTGTAATTATCGCTGTTTTCGGTTTTTATAGTAAAAGCGGCGATATCGGCAGTGACGGAAGGTCTTTC
>CACWIU010000050.1:0-701 GCA_902761025.1 uncultured Ruminococcus sp.
CCGCCTTTAAAAAATTCAGGCAAGCCAAACGAACTGAATTATACTTACCGTCTGGGCGGCTGTACGTGTTTGGCAGGAGATGTCATTGGAGATTATTCTTTTAATGAGCCGCTGAAAGAGGGAGATATTCTCACATTTGAGGATATGGCACTTTACACAATGGTTAAGACCAACACATTTAACGGCATGAGATTGCCCGACATAGTTTACGAAAAATCAAACGGAGAGAAAATTTTAGTAAAATCTTTTGGTTATGAAGATTTCTTAAATAGGCTTTCTTGAAAAAATTTAAAATTATTTCTTGACAACACTTGACATTTAATGTTATAATCAGTTTGCCGCTTATCATGGGCAGTTAAGACAGACTGAAAAATGTCTGCGCCCATTATGTCGTTCCGATTGTTGGAATTGATAATTGATAGCGAGTCTTATAAAGAAAGTGCAGGTGTCTGCAAAATGTACGCAATTATTGAAACAGGCGGTAAGCAGTACAAGGTTGAGGAAGGCAGCGTTGTCTTCGTAGAAAAGCTTAACGCTGAGGCTGACGAAACAGTAAACTTCGACGTAGTAGCAGTAGGAACTCAGGGAGAGTTTTTGACCGGTAATCCTTATGTTGCAAAAGCTTCCGTAACAGGTAAAGTTCTCAAGAACGGTAAGGGCAAGAAAATCGTTGTTTCCACTTACAAGCCGAAAAAGGGCGA
>CACWIU010000050.1:776-10961 GCA_902761025.1 uncultured Ruminococcus sp.
GGTCACAGACAGCCATATACTAAAGTTGAGATCGTTACAATCAGTGTGGACTAATTATTATGACTGAGGTGAATTTCTACACTGCCAAAAACGGAGATTTGCTCGGGTTTCATGTCGGCGGTCACAGTGGTTATGCTCAAGAGGGCGAGGACATTGTGTGCGCGGCGATAAGTTCAGCGGTGTATTTGGTAATGAATACTATTACTTATATAATGCACATTGACGCTGAGGTTGAAGTACAAGACGGTGACGCAGTGCTTAGAATTTTATCAAAGTATGCGGCGGCATGCAGAGATATTCTGCAAGGCTTGAAGCTGCATATGCTCTCGTTGGAAGAGCAGTACGGTGATTTTATTATTGTGAAATATACGGAGGTGTAAAATATGTTGAAGATTAACATTCAGCTTTTTGCTCATAAAAAAGGTATGGGTTCTACAAAGAACGGACGTGATTCCGAGTCTAAGCGTCTTGGCGTAAAGCGTGCTGACGGTCAGTTTGTTCTTGCAGGCAACATTCTTGTAAAGCAGCGTGGAACACACATTCATGCAGGCGAGAATGTAGGCCGTGGTTCTGATGACACATTGTTTGCTAAGGCTGACGGTATCGTACGTTTTGAGCGTTTAGGCCGTGACCGCAAAAAGGTATCTGTTTATCCGAAGCAGTAATTTTTGTTTTCGATAACGAAGAAGCTTATATTGGAATAATTAGGAGCGATATTAACGTATCGCTCCTTTTGCCGTATTTTTTTATTTTTTACTGTTTTTTGATTGACGAATTATAAAATATATTATAAAATGAAATAAAACACGTTTAATTAAAAAGTGGTGAGGAGGTAATTTTTATGCAAGGTGAGCAGAAACCTAACGGAATAAAAACCGCATTATTAATCGGCGGCATTTTGTGTGCAGCAGGCTTTCTATTTGACCATGGCTTTTTAATCATTTTGGGTATATTTATTTGTCTTGTTCCGTTTTTTTCAAAAAAATCAAATTCAAACAGTACAAACTATGAAATTATCAGCGGCGTAAACAGTTCGAT
This sequence comes from uncultured Ruminococcus sp., assembly GCA_902761025.1. GTDB lineage: Bacteria > Bacillota > Clostridia > Oscillospirales > Acutalibacteraceae > RUG592. The sequence continues at coordinate 1,815 of CACWIU010000050.1, forward strand.
GTCCGGCGGAAGCAGTACTTCTTATTCGTCTGACTATTTGCGTGCCGCAGCAGGGGAAAAGAGAGATAATCTATTGGCAAACGAACAAAGTTCAAATCACTGTCCTGTTTGCGGAGAGCTTTCCGTACATGGTTACTGTCCCCACTGCGGATTTAGATTTAAGTGACTTTTATCGTTATTGAGAAGTGAATTATGAGTTTTCAAGAGAAAAGAGAGGGAGTGTATTCCTAATGTTCGTAGATGTGGCGAAAATTAAGATAAAAGCCGGTGACGGCGGTGACGGAAGCGTAGCTTTTCATCGTGAAAAGTATGTTGCGGCTGGCGGTCCCGACGGCGGCGACGGCGGTCGAGGCGGAAATATAGTATTTCAGGCTGATGATAATTTAAGTACCCTGGCCGACTTTAGATACAAAAGAAAATATGTCGCTCCTAAAGGCGAAAACGGCAGGGGCGGCCGCTGTAACGGCAAAAAAGCAGAAGATTTGATTATTCGTGTTCCTCGGGGCACTGTCATCAAGGACGCTGAAACAGGCAGAGTTATGGCGGATATTTCTTCAAACGAGCCTGTTGTGGTTGCAAAAGGCGGAAAGGGCGGCTGGGGCAATATACATTTTGCAACTCCTACTCGTCAAGTACCTCGATTTGCTAAGCCCGGCATGCCCGGAGAAGCGTTTGACGTTCAGTTGGAATTAAAATTGCTGGCTGACGTAGGTCTTGTCGGTTATCCCAATGTTGGAAAAAGTACCCTTGTTTCCGTTGTCAGCGAGGCGAAGCCTATTATTGCAAATTATCATTTTACAACGATTACTCCCGTATTGGGCGTAGTGCGTTTGGGTGAGGGAGAGTCTTTTGTTATGGCTGATATCCCGGGACTGATTGAGGGAGCGTGGGAAGGCGTCGGCTTAGGACATCAGTTTTTGCGTCATGTGGAACGCTGCCGCATGCTCGTCCATATTGTAGATGTTTCGGGCAGCGAGGGCAGAAATCCGAAAGATGATTTTAAAACTATTAATGAAGAACTTAGAAAGTTTAATCCCGAACTTGCCGAGCGTCCAATGATTGTTGCCGGCAATAAGTGCGACTTGGCAACAGACGAACAAATTGAAGATTTTAAGAATTTTGTCGAAGAACAAGGTTATAAGTTCTTCCCGATTATGGCTGCCATTCGCTATGACGTTGACCCTCTTTTGAATTGTATTCGTGAAGAATTGTCAAAGCTGCCGCCTATTTCTCGCTTTGAGGCTGAGCCGCTGCCCGAGATTGAGGTAGACAAATCAAAGAAAAATGAGGTCAAAATTACAAATAATGACGGCGTTTATTTTGTTGAGGGCGAGTGGCTTATTAAAATAATGAACTCCGTTAATTTTGATGATTATGAATCTTTGCAGTATTTTCAAAGAGTTCTGCTCAATGCCGGCGTAATTGACGCTCTTTATGAAGCCGGTATTCAAGAGGGAGATACCGTTTCGATTTATGATTTTGAATTTGATTTTGTTGATTGATAAGGTGGTTTTTATATAATGCGGCTGCTTGATAAAGATGTAAATTTGAGAGAATTAAGCCCGCTTACTCTGGCTTTTGTCGGCGACGGAGTTTTTGACTTGCTTGTAAGGGAGCGGCTTGTTTGCGATGCAAACCGACCTGTCGGAGCGTTGACTTCCGAAAAAATAAAAATTGTGTGCTGTAAGGCTCAGGCTGATTTTATGGGCGAACTGCTGCCGATATTGACCGAGGAAGAATCAGATATCTATCGCAGAGGAAAAAATGCACATGCGTTGACTTTTCCTAAAAACGCAAAACGCAGCGACTATCATAAAGCCACGGGCTTAGAGGCTCTTTTTGGTTATTTGTACTTGAAAGGCGATACCGAGAGAATGAAAGAATTGTTTGAAAAATTAAATTTTGAAGAAATGGGGTAACAAAATGCGCGCCGAAGATTTAAAAAAAGCAAGATATAATTTTGAACACAAAATGCTGCCGGAAATGCTGCACAGTTACAAAAGCAGTATAATTAATGCTCTGCTTGATAAAAGAGGGGAAATGTTCAGCGTTTATTATAGCATGACTTTTCCGAATGACGACAGTGTGTTTAGCGCGGAAGATTTTACGGTAACGCCTAAAAGAGTTGTATCGGGCGATAAAATGCTGTATATAGTTGTTGCCGATATGCCTAAGCCGACTAATCCGCTTGAATGCCGAAGAATTTATTTTTGCATTGAAACAAGTTCGGAGATTACGGGATATTATACATCGGAACTTTCGCTTTTGGGCGGTTATATGTTATGCGCGTGGACGCCTGACGGCATTCATTTGAATTATGGTTCGTCTAAAGACAATGCGGAAGAAGAGTTTCGTCAGGTTGGAAAGTTTTTTCTTGAAAAAATCGAGAAAAAGTAATATTAAATATAATTAATAATTAAAAAATAAAGCTATTATTTTTTGTTAATTCGTTTCTCAGCAGGAAAAGTGCGGTAAGATTAGGTATTGCCATAAGAGCATTTAATATATCCGCTAAATCCCATATTGCATTTAAGGAGATTAACGGAGCAATAACAACCATTATAATATAAAATGTTTTGAATAATGGTATTAATTTAGTGCCGAAGAGGTATTCAATGCCGCACTCGCCGTAATAAGACCAGCCTAAAATTGTTGAAAAAGCGAAAGTAATTAAACTGAAAATTAAAATAGGTTTTCCAATATAAGGCATTTGAGAAAAAACAGCATATGTCAATTCTCCGCCCGAAAGTCTGTTTAAAGAAATATTGCTGTTTTTTAAGATGCTGCTTACAATTACAAGTCCTGTCAGCGGACAAAGAACGACTGTATCCCAAAAAGTTGCAGTTGATGAAATAAGCGCCTGTCTGACAGGATTGCTGCATTTTGCGGCAGCGGTAACTATGGGAGAAGAACCTACTCCCGATTCGTTGGAAAAAAGACCCCGCGCAATGCCGAAACGAATGGCAGCGGCTGTACCATATCCCGCAAAACCGCCCAAAGCAGAACTTTTTTTGAATGCTGATTGCAGAATAACAGAAAAAGTTTCGGGAAGCACAGAGATGTTTTTTAATAAAATTATAAGTGTGCCTAATATATATATTGCTGCCATGAATGGAACGATAACTTCGCAGACTTTTGAAATGAAGTCTACGCCGCCGAAAATTACCATGCATACAATAAAAGATGTTGTTAATCCGACAAAAAGCGAAATTGCCGGAAGATTTTTTCCAAAAATTTCTACGGTATATTGACTGCTGTTTGGAATGGCATTTTTTACAGTTTCGGAAATAGCGTTTGACTGAACTCCGCAGCCTATTCCCAAAGAGGCAAGAACTGTACAGACAGCAAACGCTTTAGCAAGGATTTTCAAGTTAAGTCTGTTTTCTAAAATGTACATTGCGCCGCCGAGAAATCTGCCGTCATTTGTTTTAATACGGTATTTTAAAGCCAAAAGCGATTCGGCGTATTTTGTGGCTATTCCGAAAATACCCGTAATCCAGCACCAAAAAACCGCCCCTGCTCCGCCTAATGCCACAGCCGTGCCAAGACCTATAATATTTCCTGTGCCAATAGTAGATGCAAGCGAGGTTGTCAGTGCCTGAAAGGGACTTAAACCTTTTTCGGAAGACGTATCTTTAGTAAGAGAAAGCTTAATTGCCCGAAATGTGTATTTTTGAATGAAATTTGTTTTGTATGTCATTAGTAAATGCGTGGCTGAAAGCAATACAATCATAGGTAATCCCCAAATTGCGTTATTAATTTCGGCAATGATATTTTCCAAATTCTTACGCCTCCTAATAGTGAATATATGAATACATATGAAAACAAAAAAGTAAAAATAACTCTTTGGCGGCGGACAACGTCCGCAGGATACAACCCCTCTGTCAGTTTTCGCAGAAAACTGACATCTCACCTTAAGGGGAGAAATTCAAAAGGAAAATTTGCTCCACGTATTTAAAATTCACACGGTTTTCGCATAAATGTAGCTAATTTACTAAAAAAATGAAATAATAATCAGTTTTGGTAGTAAGCAGACGGATATCTTTGTTGTAAATGCACAAAAGATGATTGTAAAATTTTTTAAATTCAAATTAAAAAAACTATTGGCTTTTTGAGCTAAGTGTTATATAATTTAAGTGTGGAGAACTATCTGCTTTGGATAGTGCGTTTTATGGCTCGAAGAGCATAAGGCGGGGTAATCAAATTTTTAAGAAAGGGTGTTTTAGCAATGAAAGCTCACAGTAGTTATTTTCAGCGAAAGAACTCTAAAAAGGGTTTGGCTTTGTCCACGGCTTTAGCTATCTGTATTGTGCTTGCTCTTCTTGTTGCGGTGTTGGTGTCAATGGCGGCTCTTAATATTACGACAACACAGTCCACCGTAAGCCAGAGAGAAGCGTATGTTCAGGCAAAAAGCGCGTTGGCTTTCGCTGAATCTTACTATGCAAAGCACGCAGACCAAATTCCCGGAAATTCCAGCAGCAACGGAATGGGTTCGGGTATCATCATCTTTAAGACCGCTACGGTTGCGGATGGTGCGAAAATCTATCAGATTCAGTCAGGTGACGATCCTGCTTTTCTGACACAAAAACAGGTAGATGACATGAAGTCCAAAAAGGAAGTGGATACGTATGTAGAGGTTTCCAATACTGCGTCTGTACTTGACCTTACGGCTTTTTGCCGCTACGGTGACAATAATTACTATACGCTGTCTAAAGAATATGACTTTAGAAACAGTACGGATGTTCGTCCGAATGCGTTTACAGGTAATATCGTTTACAGACCTACAAGCGATAGACGTTACCTGCGTATCCATGTAAGAACTGACCCTGCTTTCGGTGAGCAGCCATATATCTGGACATGGTATACAACAACAAACGGTTTGGACGGAAATGCCGCTGCAAGCGCAAAGGGCGGTTCTTCAATCGTAAACAAAATGTCAGAAGACGGAAACTACAAAACTATAACAAACGGTTATTGGAGTACAAAGCCCGACCCCGAAACAGGCGAAACTCATAACGGTCCTGTTGGTAATGTTTCCATGATTTATGAAGGAAACAGATGGTATGTTCATGAGATAACTTTCAACAAAAATGATAACGTCAATTTTGTTAATGCTATCGTAACAAAACGTAAGGCTTTCCGTACAATGGGCGATAACTATCAGTCGTGGGAGTTCTTTGGTATTCCCGTTCCGAGTAAAAAGGCAACCGGTCAGGCTAACGGCGTAGACGTTTACATCACGTTGAATAAGTCGCAGCTTCGAGATGCTCGTAACGATGGCGATTCTGATGAGTTTACATCTTTCTTTGAGAATAAGAACGACTCTGACGTTGATAAGTTCGCGCAGTGGTGCGGCACTTATTACACTGTTTATACAAAGAAGGATATTGCTACTATACATTATAAAAAAGCCGGCGAGATGGAAGAAAAAGACCTCGCGGGCAATAGGACGGGTCCTTCGGACTTTACTTACGAAGGCTATGGCTGGTGGAGAAAGTCAACCAATGACTTTGGCGCATATATTCCGATTGCCGGACAAAATTATTATTACAGCCAAGGTAATTTGATTAGTTCTAACAAAATTACAGGTAAAGAAAGAGTAGTTGAAAGCTATATCGTTGAGTATTCTCCGGGTACGGGCAGCACAGAGGTTCAGCGATTCAATACCGAAGAAGAAGCTAACGACTGGCTTGTAAATCATTGCGGCGATTCGGCTGCGGCTCAGTATGTAACAGTTAACGTAAGAGCAAATCAGCAGCCTGTTAATACGCCGATTCCGACAACTATTTCATATAAGTCAAAATGGGGCGAAAGCGAAGAAGTTCCGGTTCCCGAAGTGCCTTCCACGCCTCCTGCGGATCCTACTCCCGAACCCGCAAGCGCAGAAAATGAGGAACTTAAAATACAAGAATTGGCATCAGAAGATAAATTTGCCGTTGTAGGTACGTTTAATGATTGGGGCAGCGGCGATTACTCAAATATTGATCAGAACCTTTATGTATTGCACAAAGACTCTACGGTTGGCTTTGATTATAGTTTGACTGTTACAAATGTTACCGGAGGAGATCAAGCGTTTAAGGTTATCCGCATGGTTGAAGACAGCGGTCCTATCCAGTGGCATGGCAACAGCTGGGGCAACGGTACAAATGTTGACAACGGCAACGTTCACGTAAATGTTGCTAAGAGCGGCAATAACATTGTTATCAAGTTTAACAGCCAGAGCGGTAGCTTGACAGGTAAGGATCAAGACCCCGAAAATACCGTAAGCTCAGGTAAAAAATACATGATGGCAAGTTGGGAAAACGACTTCGGCAAACGTAAAGACGGCACAACTTACAGTACTAACTGCTATGCCGGCACCGAAGAAATGACCGACAACAATAACGGTACGTTTACGTTTAATTTCCATGAAACACTTAGCAGCACCAGTTCGCTGGCAAGCTCAGGCGGATATAAATTTAAAATCTGCGAATGGGATACCGATAGTAAAGGCGAAATGGACGGTATCGACTGGACTCATACTTACGGCGGAAGAGATAACTATACTAACAGCACAGGCGACTATGTAATCAATCTTCCTCCAAACGGCGGTACTTATACGGCTGTTTGTAAGTTCGATGAAAACGCAATGACTATTGAGGTTGAATTGAAGCCCACAACAGCTACCGATGATAATTTCTATGTAATCGGCGACTTTAATAACTGGGGCAACAACCATTCGTTCTCGTACGCTACAAATTCTCAGTTCATGCTCCAGCCGCAAGGTCAGGACGAGTACGGACGTTATATCTACAAAGCAAAGATTCCTACTCCTCAAGAGGGCGGCAGCCATGAAATTAAGGTTATAAGCAGTAAGGCCGGAACGGAAGGTTCAGACGAAATTAACTATGCCGAATCGTGGGGCACTGTGGACGCTAACGGCGTTACCAAGGGTTCTGCTGCGGGCGGTTATGTATATACGCTCACCGAAAGAAGCACGGTAGAAGTAACATTTACTTATTTGACTTCTCAAACTGATGCGTCTACAATTTCCGTAAGCTCCGAACCATACGACCCCGAAAACAGAGTTGGTACGGCAAACGTTGGTTTCCATAATGCTCAGGTTAAAAATGATAAGGACGATACTAAGAAGACAGACTTTGTTAATGCATGGAGCGAAGTTTGGGTAACTTATATCGGCACAAACAGCCAGTGCGAAAAGGTAGAGGGCGACGGCTCCAGCCTTTGGCATAATATTCCGTCGGACGCTTTGTTCATATACTTCAGCAATATGAATAGCCTTGACAACGTAGGCAAGCCGGGGTATCAATATACAGAAGATATTCCGCTCTCCAAATTCGACCCGCAATATGTTTCCAATCCGTTTTTCTTCCCGATAAGCTCAAGTACTACTACTAAAGGTACAATGTGGACTGTCGGAGATGCAGAAGCGTACAGAGATTATGTTACCAACATAACCGACAAGTCGGGTACGGATTTAGTTATGGCAGGAACATCTACAAAAGGTTCAGGCACCGAGAAGGGTGTTTCCGGTCAGAAGAACTTCTACGATGCTCCGATTGTAAAAGTTTTGAATATGCTTGTTACCGGTCATGCAGACGGCGGCGGCTCAAAGTACGCATTTTCAGCATATCCTTACAGTTCCTTTGACGTTACGGGCGGCGGCGTTGGCACAGTTAGTTTTTCAGCGTCACAATACAAGGTTTATCAGGGCGAAACTTATTATTATACGTCTTGCGGCGGATATGACGGCAAGTATTCGTTCCTTATTATCCAAGATACAAGCAAAGGTAAGGGCGGTATTCTCCTCGAAAACCACATGGCTCTTATGACAGACGTATATGGCGGTGTGGCAACAAAGATGGATAACCGCGGCGGCGGTATATTCACATCTGACTATACTTACTACGATGGTTCAAACTCTCCGTTTAACTATCAGGGATATACTCCCGACTGGTATACTTATAAAATCCCCGTAACTACTGAGTTGATGATTACAAATATCAAGGGCGTTACAAAATCAGGCGATAATTATTTCACAGGCACCGGATATTTTACCCCTGCTAACAAGAGCGCCTACTACAAACAGCCAATCTACATTGAAAAAGATTCGGATAATACTCTCAGATACTTTACTTTTGATACAAAGACAGGTTCTGTTGACACCGATACGGACAATAACGTAACAATTTATTTCCGTAATGACGACAACTGGCCCGAAGACCAAATCTATCTCCATTACTACAATATTAAAGGCGAAAGCCATAACACGAAACTGTCAAGAGATACAACCGATGTTTCAAGAGGCGAAGGCAACGGATACTTCTCGTTTAAATTTACTCGCGGTGAGTTTACATACTTCCAGTTCTTTGACGGAAGCTCATGCACAGGCGATAAGAAAATCGAGAATGCAACCCGTTACAATAAAACTCCTCTCTTCCTGACAGGTTATGAAGACCCGAACACAAGAGAGTGTCAGCTCCTTTGCGGCGGCAGCACATCGACAGAGTTTGAGTTGTTCATTCACCCGAGAACCCAGGCAGTTTACGCAGCAAACGCGCTTATGAGCGCAAAAACAGCAGCGCAAATTCCGAAAGAATATACATTTAATCCGGCAGACGGAACGTTTACAGACGGTGACACCTATTCTATGAAAGGCGTGTCCGATTTGGCAAAAAATGCTGAAAACGCTGCCAAAAACGGTAATGCCGGCACGAAAAAATGGGCTTATACGGACCCGAAAGCTTATGACGAGCTTGCAAGTACTATTGGTCAATTTGTTGATGTAATTCAGTCTGCAAGAATTTATATCGGCGATGATCCGGAAGAACTTAAGACTGCAAACAGAACAAGCGGATCGTATGTATTCAAAGAAGCATTGGCAAGAGATGATACTGTTGTTTACGAAACAAGATGGGTAAGCGCCTTAAAGAATGTTTATGCAGATGCCCTGAAAGAGTTTGACAGCGGTGTTTCTTCTCCCGAAAATAAAACACAAAATTTGTGTAAGCATATCAGCAGACTGACTAAGTTGATCAACAATCCTGAAGCAGACCTGAACAAGAACGCAAGCGCTGTTCAGATTATAGTAGATGACCAAATTTCCGTAGATTCAAGCGGCAACGCAACAGGCGGATGGGGCAGAGA
>CACWIU010000051.1 GCA_902761025.1 uncultured Ruminococcus sp.
ATGTTTCTTCCTTTTGAGGGCTTATATTCGGAAGTTATAAATATGGGAATGATAGAAGAACTTCAGCGAGATTTTAAAGTTAATATTGCGGGGCCAAGCACTATGGCGGCATTGCTCAACAGTCTGCAAATGGGATTCCGTACTCTTGCAATAAAAAAACGCAGCAACGAAGTCTGGAAACTTCTCGAAGATGTTTCAAGCGAATTTAATACGTTTGAAAAAGCATTGAAATCTGCTCAGGATAAGCTGAGAAAAGCAGACGAAGAATTAGATAAGCTTGTTGGTGTGCGTACTCGTCAAATGCAAAAAAAACTGCTTCAAATCTCAAAGTATGAAGACAATAATTAGAAAAATATAAACAAATTTTTAAGAAAATTTTGCGAAAAATCTACAAACTAATCTTTGCCAATGTTGTTATCAATCATTGACATAACTTGTCTGATGTTGTATAATCAATGGAAGAATGCTATATATTTTATATTTTTAAGAGGTGTTTATTTTGAAGAAGCTTAGAATATTTGCGGCACTTCTTTTGTCATTTTCTTTGGTTATGATGACTGCTTGCGGAACGAAAAGCAGCGCTTTGGACGAACCGGAAGAAAATATTGTTGAAGTAGATTTTACTAATATTTCTTACGACAGCAGTGACAGTATAACATCACAAACAAATAATAATATTGTTTCGTCGGAAGCTGAAGAAATACCGCAGAGTTTGCCTGAGGAAAGTGAAATATCGTCCGAACTTGGCGATACGTCGTCAAAAGGCGAATCGTTGAATGATTATCGTGCAAGGGAAAATTCTTCCGACAGCGATTTGTCTTCCGATGAAACCTCGTCAAAAGAGGAAATACCCGACTTTAAACCCAGAACGCCGAATGGGTATCCCGAAGGGAGCGCGGTAGATGTTTCGTGGTTTGACGACTGTATGTTTTTGGGCGACAGCTTGACTGTGGGACTTAGCATGTACAACGACGCAACCGGAACTCTTGGCATGGCAGACTTTGTTTGTTCTTCGGGTTTGAGTTATTTTAATTCTCAGTGGGATTTAAACAATCCCAGCGCGGTTCACCCGTCTTTTCACGGACAGTATGTCCGCATTGAAGACGCTCCGGCAATGACAGGAGCAACTAAAGTTATCATAGGACTTGGAATGAATGATTTGGGAATGCTTGGTGTCAGAGAAACTTTGGTGACTGCAAAGGATTTGCTGGACAGTATAAGAATAAAAAATCCGGGTGTGACTATTTATCTTGAAACTATAACGCCGATGATTCCTCAAAAAGAGCAGGCAAATTTAAATAATGCTCTTATTCGCGAATATGACGAATCTTTGGAATTGTTTGCAAGAGAGCAGAATTGCAGATTTTTAAATACTTGGAGTGCGCTTGCCGATGAAAACGGCGAATTGCCTTATTACTTGTGCGGTGACGCAGCGCAGCAGGGTATTCACCTTACGTTAGAGGGTTATGGAATGGTTGCGGATTATATCTTACATAATGTAAAATAGAAATGCAAATAATAACAATAAAAACGAAGGAGTTTGCACAAATGAAACGAATCACAATATGTGTGATTGCCGCTCTTATGCTTTGTGGGTGCGGACAACAAAGCGTGAATATAAAAGATGATTATTCTTCATCTCCAACAGAGTCTTCCGTTACGTCAAATACACAGAAAGAAACCGCCGATAAGCCTACGCAAAAAAGTTCCGATACGGATACCGCCGTATCAAGCAAAAAAGATTCCGACAAGCCAAAACAGACGGTTTCTAAAAAAGAAAAAAGTTCGGATAAAGGCACAGATAAAAATAACAAAAATAACAAAAATACGGATTCGGACAAAAAGAAATCCGAAAGTTCAAAAACCAATGTTTCCTCAAAAAATGTTTCTTCGTCTGCTGACGTTTCGTCTAAGTCCGAAACGGTAACGCAAACATCTCCGCAGTCTTTGACTACTACGTATTATTACTATGATGATAACGGAAATATGCAGCCAACTATAAACGTAGAGCCTGAAAAGATTCATCAGTTTATAATGGAACAGCCGCCTCTTGAAGAAGACCCCGAGCCGCCGGCAACATATGTAAACGAGTATGAAGACGTAAAGCCAAGCGAGCGTATAGATATTTCGTGGTTTGACGATTGTATGATTATAGGCGACAGTATTACTTACGGGCTTAGTATGTACAATGATTCAACAGGAGCTTTCGGCAATGCAAAATTTGTCTGCGCGGGCAGTTTAAGTTACAGTAACTCACAGTGGGCGATAAATGCCCCGGGCAATGTTCACCCTTATTACAACGGACGGAAAATTTTGTTGGAAAATGCCGGAGTAGTCACGGGAGCTAAAAAGGCTATTATCTCGCTTGGAATGAATGACATAGGTATTTGGGGACCGCAAGGCACCATTGAGCAGGCGAGAAGTTTGCTGCGTAAGATAAGAGCAAAATCTCCCGATTTGGACATTTATCTGGAAACTGTTACGCCTATGGTTTACGGCTGTCAAAAGGCAAGGCTTAACAATGCTTCAATTCGAGATTTTAATTCAAGGCTCGTTGTTTTAGCAGAAGAAGAGGGCTGTCATTACCTTAATTCTTATGACGCTTTTGCAGACAGCAACGGAAATTTGCCGTTTGATTTATGTTCAGACCCTTACGGTATGGGCATACATTTTACACGTACCGCTTATCATACGTGGCAGGAGTTTTTATTCACAAATATTAAGTCGGCTTCGGGCATTGAAACAGAAACAGAAACAGACACAGATACAAACACCGTTTCTCAGGAAATTACGCAGTCCGACACCGACAGCGAAAATGTTTCCGAATCATCGCAGACAGAAAAAGAAAATTCGGATAATTTAGATAATTCTGATATAGATATAGTTGACTAATTATTTTAAAGGAGAATTGTTATTATGAAAAGAATTTTAATTGCAGCGTTGGCGATTTTATGCCTTTGCGGCTGTAACAGCACTTCGAGCAGCGACACAAATTCCACCGCAGAAGAAACAGGCGGCACGGGTTCTTCCGTTGAAGTAACTTTAGGCGAAACAGCAAGCGAAACCGCAGCGACAAGCGAAGCGTCGGCTGAATCTGCTGCCGAGGGTGACAATACAAATACGTCCGATTCAGAATTGAACGGTGTGTTTGCAAAAATTAAAGACTCTGTGGAACTTCCCGACATGGTAGAGTTGAACGACAATTTGCTCATGCGTTACTATGGTTTGAGTGCGGACGCAGTTTCCGACTACGCAGGCGGCGTTGACAGCAGCGGCGTAGGTCAAGACGAGATTGTTCTTATGAAAGCTGCCGATGAATCTCAGGTTGATACTGTTGTGCAGGCGTTGCAAACTCGCTACGATTCCAAGCTCTCTCAGCAGGAAAATTACAACCCCGATGAGGCTGAAAAAATCAGAAACTGTTCTGTAGAAACAAACGGTTTGTACGTAACATTGATTATATCCAATGACGCTTCAACAATTACAGATATCGTAAACGGCTCAATCGGCTGATTTCAAGCGACATTTACGGGCAAGACAATTAAAATCTTGCCCGATTTTTTTGAGTAGGAGTGGTTTGAACTTGGTTTTTTCCAGTATTATATTCTTGTTTATATACTTGCCGGCAGTTTTAATATTGTACTATCTTACGCCTAAAAAGGGCAGAAACTTTTTGCTGTTTGTAGTTAATCTGATTTTTTACGGCTGGGGCGAGCCTAAGTTAGTAGTTTTGATGTTAGTTTCAACGCTTGTTAACTATATTTCGGGCTTGCTGATTGGCAGCATGAAAAACGAGGACGGCAGCAATAAAAAATCTGCAAAAGCTGTTCTTATAATTTCTGTTATTATAAATGTGGCTCTATTAGGCTATTTTAAATACGCAGGATTTATCGGTAATATTCTTCATCTTAAAGTTGGGGATATTCCTTTGCCTATCGGTATTTCTTTCTATACTTTTCAAACAATGTCGGTATTTCTTTCTATACTTTTCAAACAATGTCGTATACTATTGACGTTTACAGAAATGACGCTCACAAGCAGAAAAATTTTATAACTTTCGGAACTTATGTATCTCTTTTCCCTCAGCTGATTGCGGGTCCTATTGTGCGTTATCGTGATGTTGAAGAACAGCTTATCGAAAGACATGAAAATCTTGAACAGTTTACAGACGGCGTAAAGATTTTTATGATAGGTCTTTGCAAAAAAGTTCTGCTTGCCAATCAAATGGGCAAGCTTTGGGACATTATAAGAGCCGATACTTCCGCAGGCATATTAGGCTCGTGGATTGGCATTATAGGATACACTCTGCAAATTTATTTTGATTTTTGCGGATATTCGGAAATGGCTATCGGACTGGGCAAAATGTTCGGCTTTGACTTCCTGAAAAATTTTGACTATCCGTATATTTCAAAATCTATTACGGAGTTCTGGAGAAGGTGGCACATTTCATTGTCCACATGGTTCAAAGAATATATTTATATTCCTTTGGGCGGAAACAGAAAAGGACTTCCCCGACAGATTTTTAATATGTTTGTAGTATGGGCATTGACGGGAATATGGCACGGAGCTAACTATAATTTTATTCTATGGGGATTGTATTTCTTTGTGATACTTATGCTTGAGAAGTCTTTTTTGCTCAAATGGCTTAAAAAAGCACCGTCGGCATTGGCACATATTTATTCGTTAATTTTAATAATTCTCGGTTGGGTAATATTCTATTTTGAAGACATGAAACAATTATGGGCGTATGTCGGAAGATTGTTTGTTCCGTCAAGCGGTTTGATTTCTCCTGCAAGTATGGTCACATTAACGGCTTATTTGCCGCTTTTGTTAATCGCATGCTTTGCTTGTACTCCGATTGCAAAAAATCTGTACGGCAAAATCGAGAAAAAGAGCTGGAGTTGGATTCCCGATACAATACTTTGTCTGCTTGGGCTTGTTGTAAGCGTGGCGTCGCTTGTAAGCTCGGGATATAATCCGTTTCTTTATTTTAAATTCTGATGTTGGGGGTATGTGTGATGAAACAAACTAAAAAGTTTTTGAAATATATGCCGACATTTGTCTTTTGTCTTGTGCTTTTTATTATTCCTGTTTTATATTTATGTATTGCAGATTCGGATTTTTCCGCATTGGAAAAACGCAAGCTTTCACGTTTTCCAACGCCGACAGTTGAAACGGTGTTCAGCGGAGAATTTGGCAAGGCTTTTGAAACTTATCTGAATGACCAAATGCCGCTGAGAACTTTCTTTGTAGGCACAAACGCTTACTATGACCAGATAAGCGGCAGAAACGGCATGAACGGCATTTACAAGGCTAAAGATAATTATTTAATGGTAACGCCTATTGAAGAAACGTCTACTCTTGACAATAACCTGCGTTTTTTAGGCGAGTTTATAGAATCTTCAAATGTGCCGAACTATGTTTGCATTGTGCCGACATCGGGATATATTTATAACGATAAACTTCCGCTTAATCATGCTGAGTATAAAGACGATAAAATTATTGACAAAGTGCAGAAAAATATTGAGAGTGTTCCAAACGGCAATTTCATTAACATAACCGATAAGTTCAAGGAGCTTTCCTCACAAGAACAGCTTTACTACAAAACAGACCACCACTGGACAGCAACGGGAGCTTATGAATGTTATAAAATTCTTGGCGAGAAAATGAATTTTACTCCAACTCCTAAGACTTCGTTCAAAGTTGAGAGCTACGATAATTTTTACGGAACAAATTACGCAAAGTCCGCATTGTGGTTTACACCCTCAGAGTCCATTGAGTTATGGGTAAATCAGGACAGACCGTCAAACTCCGTAAAGCTGTACATTAACGAGGGCGGAGAACTTACGGTATCGAATGACCTTTTCTTTAGAGAGAACTTGAAAACAAGTGACCAGTATACAGCATACTTAGACGGAAATCACGGTATAGTGACTATTAAAAATGATAATTCTTCGAGAGATAAAAGACTGCTGATTTTGCGTGATTCGTACTCACATTGTCTTGCTCCTTTTTTAGCTGATAACTACTCTGAAATAGTTCTTGCGGACGTAAGATATTATTTAAGTCCTGTTTCAGAAATATTAAAGAAAGAAAACATCGACGAAGTTCTTATTATTTACAGTTTGGACAGCATTGTAAATTCAACGGACATTGCGGGAATTTACTAAGATTTTAATAAAATTACATTTGAGAGGGGGGAAAATATATTGTTATGGATATGAAAAGAATAAGCGTTAAGCTTGCGTACTTTTTAAGGCATTGTGAAAACCCGAGATATATTGATTTAAACGGCGGCTGGGCATCGGTCAGCGAGATACTGAAAGCATTGAAAAGTGTTTCAAGCGATGTGAATTTGTCCGTACTGGAGCAGATAGTGGCAGAAGATAAAAAGGGCAGATATTCTTTTTATGATGAAACACACCAAAAGATAAGGGCAAATCAGGGACACTCTATCCCCGGAGTAACAATCGAAATGGAACAGCCCAAACCGCCTGAATTTCTGTATCATGGCACGGCAACAAGGTTTCTTGATTCTATTTTTAAAGAGGGTTTAAAACCGCATGCGTCTTCCGAAAAATCGAAGCCACGTCAGTTTGTTCATATTTCAAGCGATTATGAAACGGCTGTTCAAGTGGGGAGCAGACACGGAAAGCCTGTTGTGCTTAAAATAAGAGCAAAAGATTTTGTTAATGACGGACATGAATTGTATATATCTTCAAACGGAGTGTGGCAGGCGAAATGCGTCCCTGTGGAGTATTTTAGCGTATATTATCCCGAATAAAAAAATTAAAAGGCTGTTGCAGTTTGATTTGCAGCAGCCTTATTTTAGTTATTGATTATTTTGCAAGCTCAGCGGCAAGCTTTTCGAAGTTTGGAATGTCCGAATCTTTTACGGCAGACTTAAATGTAACAGTTGTTTCGCAAAGAGTAACGTCTTTCATTTTCTCGACAAGGGCTTTCATTGCACGAGCGGCAGTGGGACCCCACGAACCGTTTTCAATTACAGCGATTTTACGTTTTTTATAACCCTTGCTGATAAGTCTGTTCAAGAAGTCTTCCATAGGAGTAAATACTCCGCCGTCATAAGACGCTCCTGCAAGCACAAGTCTGTCATAACGGAAAGCGTCTTCGATAGCCTCAGCCATGTCATCTCTTGACAAATCGAATACGGAAACGTTTTTAACGCCCTTACTCTTGAGCATGTCGGCAAATTGATTTGCGGCTTTGCCAGTATTGCCGTGGATTGACGCATAAGCGATTGTAACGCCCTTGTCCTCAGGCTCATAGCTGCTCCAAACTTTATATTTGTCAATATATGTTTGGAGATTGCCGTTTAAAACAGGACCGTGGAGCGGTGCAATCGTATTTATTTGTAAATCAGCCATTTTTTTAAGAAGTGTTTGTACCTGCATGCCGTATTTGCCCATAATGTTAAAGTAGTAACGTCTTGCCTCGCAAGTCCAGTCCTCTTTTGTTTCAAGCGTGCCGAACTTTCCGAAAGCGTCGGCAGAGTAAAGCACTTTGTCTGTTGATTCGTAAGTGACCATAACTTCAGGCCAATGAACCATTGGGGCAAAGATGAATTTAAGAGTATGGTCGCCTATTCTGAGGGTATCCCCGTCTTTTACTGTCACCAGTCTGTCCTCGAAGTCGTAATCAAAGAACTGACCGAGCATTTGGAAAGTTTTTGCATTTCCGACAATTTTCATGTCAAGGAACTTTTCGGCAGCGGCAGTTATTGAGCCTGCGTGGTCGGGTTCTACGTGCTGCAAAACAAGGTAATCAGGTTTTTTGCCATTGAGAGCTTTTTCCAGGTTTTCGAGCCATTTATAAGTTTCACGGCTGTCCACGGCGTCCATAACAACAATTCTGTCATCTTTAATCAAGTAAGAGTTATAAGAAACACCGTTTGGAACTTTGTACTGACTTTCAAAAAGCTCTAAGTTTTGGTCGTCTACACCGATATAAACAACGGAATCTGAAATATTCATATATTCTGTTCAGCCTTTCTTTTACGGAATAATTTCCGATTGATATCCATTAGAAATTATAACATAAATTTTAAAAAAATGGAATACTTTTTGCTAAAAAATTTCATTGAAAGCGATAATGTTTTATATAAATTAATCTTTCTTTATCACCCGAGCATAAAAATAAGAAGGTCCCAAAGCATATGGAGAGTTATCGGCAGAATAATATTCTTTGAGCGAATAAAAATTATGCTGAAAATTACGCTTAATGCGATAATTGAAACAAATCCTCTGTTTGCAAAGTTTGAGATGAATATTCCCTCGCTAATCCAGCGTGGAAAATGAATTGCTAAAAACAGAACCGCATTTACGGCGATTGCGGCATTTTCATTTCGTGGAATTGTTGCGTTAAGCAGCCAGCCTCTAAAGGCAAATTCTTCGGTAACGCCCACAAACAGAAATATAATTATTTTGTCAATTCCGAAAGTGTCGTTAATAACAAGTTTGCCGCCGTTGGCGAGCATTTCTATAACAATTAAATACGCTGCAAAAGCCGGAAATAAAAGCAGATAACGATTGCATTCTTTTTTCCAAGTGAGCATTTCTTTTAAGTCTATTTGTATATTGTCCTTATATTTTTTGATAAGCAGAACAGCCGGAAGCGTCCATACTAAATTTTTAATTAATCCGTCCCCGATAAGCGCGGAAACAGAAGCCGGAAAAAGACTTAAAAAATTTGTGATAAAAAAATGATACGCAAACCAAAGCGAGTATAACAAAACTAAATATAAAGAAATTATTTTGATAGGCACAAAATCTTTTTTTTCTTCGTTGGTCAATGGTATTCCCCCTGATTTTTATTAAAATTAAAATAAAATTTGTTTGCGTTTTTCCCCTTATTATAGTATAATGATATTACCGTATTTTGCGGAGGGATTTTATGAAAAAAGCGTTAAAAATAATTAGTTATGTTTTTGGTGTTTTGGTGCTTTGTGCAGTTGGATTTGTCGGAATAAGATATTTTGACGAAATAAGGACATTAACGTCGTTAAAGCTTGTAGAGGGTACAAATTTGTACACTATGGAGTTTTTCTCCGACTATCATTTCAATGAATTTCTGGAAGTAGGGGCAAACAATAACATCGAATATTATAATTATGTCAACAGTATTATTGACGAAAAAATTAATATAGACATGGACAGCGGCAAAGCGGACAATGCTTGTTCGGCTTTTACATTCCGCAATAAGGACGGAAAGCGTTTTCTTGCGAGAAATTATGATTATACGGTAAATCCCGTTATGCTTATAGTTACAAGTCCCGACGATGCTTTTAAGTCGATTTCTGCGGTAAATATGAACCGTTTGGGCTTCAATGTTGAAAAAGCCCCCAAATATATGGACTTTAAGCTTTTTGCAGCTCCTTATTTTCCGACTGACGGAGTTAACGAAAAGGGTATTTCGGTTTCGGTTCTTCAAGTTAATTTCTCTCGTAAGCAAAAGGAAGAGGGGAAAGCTACGCTTGGCGTTTACGCTGTAAACCGTCTTATTTTGGATTATGCGGATTCGATAGACAAGGCTGTCGAGCTTATTGACCAATATAATTTATTTTTTGACTCGTCGTTAATGGCGCACTTTTTTATAGCGGACAGCAAGGGCAACAGCGCTTTGCTTGAGTTTGTTGACGGTAAGACGCACGTTGTAAGAAACGAAAGAAATTATCAGGTTGCCTCGAATTTTAACAACATGGAAGAAGTTTTTGACGAGGACGGCTATGTTTACACGGAGCAGTACAAAGACTGGCTTCAAAACGCTAAAACAAGCGCTTATGACAGCGAGTACAGCTGTTATGTTCGCTATGATTTTATGCTGGATTCTCTTTATAACAGCAGCGGTATTATGAACATAGACGAGGCATTTGGTTTGCTGGAAAATGTAGCTTCGCCGTCTAAGCTGCAATATTCTGTAATTTATAACACGACAGACCTTAACGCAACTATTATCACCGACAATGACTGGGACAAAAAAACTACGGCTTTTCTAAAAAAGAGCAATTAATTATTTTGATTCTCAAAAGCGGAGGACACCTACAAAAGATTAACAGCTTTGTGGGTGTCCTTCCTTTTTATGAATAAAGAGTGATATAGTGGAAAGCTAATTAAATTAAATAAAGCATAAAAGAAATTACTGACTTACGATTTTATTAATATGGTCGCAGTTATGGTCGTTGAACTCGAAACGGAGCGAGCCTTCGTTCAGAACCACAACCGTATTTTGCGCAACGGTATATCTCTTTATAATTTCTTTATATGTCAAAATTTCGTAATCCTTTACAAAACTTGACTTATCGCCAAAGAATCTCTTAATCTCAAATACATCGCTGAATACAAGAACCCTTGTCATGCCGTTCTTTTCGATAGTGAGCGGACGCGGTTCTCCTTGATTGCTTGATACGAGAGGCAGAATATAACGAGCGCTTGTAAATTCTCTTATCATGCGTCTTTCCAAAACGCCGATTTCCTGTTTGCGGTTCGGGTTGTCGCTTTTTGATTTAAGCTTTTGGAAAAGCGTTGTCATGCTGAACATCAATTCGGGATTGGTAACAGGAATTTTAACAAACTCTCTGTCGTTAACGTCCATCATGTCAATAATAGTTTCCGTAGAGATAATTACCCAGTTAGCGGTTTCGTCAAGAACCAAGTCCTGAATGCCGTGACGCTTATACTCGAAGAGCATTGGGTACAGCTGGTCATGAGTGTATTCTTTAATATATGCGTTGATGCCGTTCTTTGCAAAGTTCTCAACAGACTTTTCGGCATAAACTTTTTCAGAGAAAATATGTCCTCTGTTTTTGCCGTCAATCAGGATATGCTTTGTGTTAGCGTCAAACTCAGCGTACATAACGTCAGCTTCAGCAATCATTCGGGAAAGTTCCTTGTAGCTTTCGTTAAGCTGGTCACGGTAAATCTGAGCAACTCTGACATCTGCTTCAACTTCAAGTTCTTGTCCGATGATTTTTGTTTTTGTTGCTTGCTGCTGAATGGTTTGTTTAGGCTTTGGCGGCGGCGGAGGAGCGGTAGGCTCATTTCTCACAGCAGACATAAGACTTGACAGGTCAAGCATGCTGTCGCTGTCAGAATCCATACCGTTCATTAAGTCGTCAAACGTCATGCCTCCCGAAGGAGCAGAAGAGGCAGGAGATACGGGAGCAGGAGCAGGAGCAGGAGTTTTTTCTTCAGCCGGTTTGTATTCGTTTCTCTGTGGCTGAGCTGCATATGAACCCTGTGACGAATAAGACGATTGAGAAGAACCGTATATACCCGAGCTGTTTCCATAAACCGACGAATAACCCGAAGACGGTTTCTTAATAGCGTTCTTCCATGACGGTGCGGACGCTGTGCTTGCGTCTACGTCAAGACTTGGGTCATCGGGAATGAAAATAGGCATTGACACTTTGAAAGTCTTTTGAGTAGCGTTTCCGTTAGCGTCAGACGAGCGTACAACGATTTCAGGGGAACCGTCTTTTGACTTCTTAGCTTCCGCTTCAGCTTTTATACGAGCTTCTTCTTCGGCTCTGATTTTAGCTTCCAACTCTGCTTTGCGAGCGGCTTCTTCTTCAGCGGCTTTGCGAGCAGCTTCTTCTTCGGCAGCTTTACGGGCAGCCTCTGCACGTAATGCAATTAATCTTTCAATTTCATCGTCATCTACTAAATCATGGTCATAGTTAGGCTCTACTCCATCGAGAATAGTTTTGTTCATAATAAAGCCCAAGCTTGACGGATTTATAATAAAGTGGGTTATGTCATAATCAACAAGAAGTCTTGTTTCAATTTGGTAAAGACCGCGGAAAGGCATTCCTACGCTTCTTGCTTCGGTAAAGTCTGTGAATACAGGACAGAATTTTGCGTTTCCGTCGGAAATGATAAGCGGCTTGAAGTCCTCTATATTTTCCTCGGCAATTTCTGTAATATCATCGTTAAGAGCAAAAGTATATACTGTGCTGCCCAAGAATGACGCCGCAATGGTTTCTCTTAATTCGTCGTCGTTTCTCTGCATGAAATTGAGAACTTTGAAGTAAAGTTTCGGAGCGATAACACCCTCTGTCTTTACATGCTCGTCAAAATCCTGCGGAGCAAATACGTGCGACGTATCATTGTTAACAATAATCTTTTTCAGACCGAATCTCTTGAGGTCGTCAAAGAACATGCCCTTGTCGTCTATTGTCTGCACGGCTGTCTGTTCGTCCATAACTTTGGCGGCTTTCTTGACGGTGCATACGTTAACGCAAAATTCTTCGTCAAGATACGGATAGTTTGTAACCGTCGAGTATGTGCAGTAAATTTCATCGGCTCCGACAACGTCGTCAATGATTTTTTGAATTGGGTCTACCGGCTTAAATTCGAGTTTCTCTTTGATAAGGTTTTCTACGCACGCCGAGCAGAAATTGCGGTTGTCAAACAAAAGAAGTTCGGATTCGTTGAACTCGTTTCCGCAAATTGCGCACTTTGCAAGACGGCTTGCGTTCGGACGGCGTTTCTTTGCCGCAACGTTTGAGTTAGGCGTATCTGTTACCGGCGGCATATTTGTTTTCTTTGAGGTGGATTCAACGGCAGCTGTAGTTGATTTTTCGGTTCTGGTTATGGTGTAGTCGTAAACTTCGCCGGAGGGCATTTTTACTACTTCAACAGCAAAGTTTTTGGGTTTAAGCTGTCTGTTTTTCCACATGTTTACTTCTCGAAGTTCAACGGGAGCTATTTTGCCGTTGATTACTTTGAAAGTCTTTCCACGCCGTGAATCGTTATATATTTTGAAGAACTCGTTTTCAATAACAACATACATAGTCGGAGTTTCTTCAAATGTAATTCTGTCGTTAACGTCGGGACCTTTTGTTTTCGAATCACGCACAGGCGGAGCGCCTGCCGGAGCGCCGGTTGGGAATACCTGAGAGGGTCTTGTAGGTGCGGTTTTCTTGGGAGCGGCATTTGACAGAGTATCCGAGGGTACATATTCGTTTTCGGGCGGAATGTACGGCATAACCGGAGCAACAGGCGGAGCTTCCGTCAATGTTCCGTCATCGTTTATTCTCGATATAATATAATCATACGCTTTGCCCGACTGGTCTTTCATTATTTTAACTTGGAAGTTGCGAGGAGTCTTTTGACGGTTTTTCCACATGTTAAGCTCTCGCAATTCAATCGGAGCAATCATGCCGTTAATAACTTTAAAAGTTTTGCCCGAACGAGTGTCTTTGTAAATCTTGCAGTATTCGTTTTCCACAACCATTTCGGTAGTAGGAGTTTGTTCAAAGCCTACTCGATTTGTGGGAGCAGTTCCAACTTCGCTTGTTTCTCTCGGGATAGATTTTGCCGAAGGGGACTGTTTCTGCGGAACAGGTATTTGAGGAGCTGCGGCAGGTACGCTTTTAACGGCTGTTGACACGGGCTGAGCAGCAGGCTCTTCCTTCTTTATGTTTATGGAAACATTTGCCGGAGCAGCAGCTGGTTTATTCTGTATTGGTGCCGGTACGGCTTGAGCTGCCGGAGCAGGCGTATCGTATTCTTCAACGCTTAAATCAGCCGATGGAGCAGCTCTTCTTGAAATATGGTATTCGTAAATTTCGCCGCTGCTGTCTTTTAAAATTTCTACGGTAAAGTTTTGCGGCGTTTTAAGCCTGTTTTTCCACATATTAAGCTCACGCTGGTCTAATGGTGCGACTTCACCGTTGATTACTTTGAAAGTTTTGCCCGAACGCGAGTCTTTGTAGAGTTTGAAAAACTCATTTTCCAAAATTAACTCCGTTGTGGGAGTTTGTTCAAATTTAACACGAGAAGGCTTTGTGCCGCCTGTTGTTGTAATTACGGAAGGTGCCGCGCTCTGTTTAGCCGCAGGACGCTGAGCGGCAGGAGCCGAGGGAATGGCAGCCACAGGACGCTGAGCGGCAGGAGTCGGGGGAATATTGGCAGCCGCAGGACGCTGAGCAGCAGGAGCCGGAGGAATATTGGCAGCCGC
>CACWIU010000052.1 GCA_902761025.1 uncultured Ruminococcus sp.
AATTTTCAGCAAAAGACTCTAAAATACTTAGTATTCATGCGGACTTTATAACAACTTATTATTTTGAGTTTTGCGGATTCAGGATTTTTTCAAAAAATTTCAAAAATCGCCATTATCAAAGAAATTTGGCAATCACACTCTTATTATACAATATTTTGACGAAGTTAGCAATATTTTTTTGTTTTTTTAATTTAAATCATTTCACATTAATTAAAAGCTTGACACAAGCGTAAGAAATGTCTATAATTAGCAGTGTGTATTCAAATTTTTTAGTTCTCGATTTTATTACAAAAAGGTGGAATGATTATGCAGCAAAAAGAAATTTTGCTTACCGAACAAGGTATTAAGGCGTTAGAGGAAGAACTCGATTATTTAAAAACGACGAAACGAAAAGAAATGGCTGACAAAATCGCTTTGGCTCGTTCTTACGGCGACCTTTCGGAGAACAGCGAGTACGACGACGCAAAAAATGAGCAGGCTCAAATGGAAGCGAGAATTGCGGACATCGAAGTAACTCTGAAACACGCAAAGAAAATTGACGAAAGCGACATTTCCAACGAACACGTTCACATTGGTTCAAAAGTACGAGTTTACAACTCTATGTTTGAAGAAGAAATATCATATTATATTGTAAGCGCAAGCGAAGCCGAACCGGAAGAAAACAAAATTTCCGACGAATCTCCGGTAGGTCATGCACTCTTGGACAAAAGAGTTGGCGAAACAGTTATTGTAGATTTACCGAATGGTTCTCAGCTTGAATTGGAAGTTCTGGAAATTTCAAGATAATTTAAAGGGCTCTGCCCAGACCCGCAAGCCTTTAAAAAGGCTTGAGCGAAACTTTAATTGTGAAATTTAAAAAATATATTATTATATGTAAAGAAAAGGAAGAAACGTATGAGCGAAAATAACATTCAGCAAAACGGCGGCGATATTCTTCAAGTAAGAAGAGATAAGCTGACCGCTTTGCAGGAACAAGGCTGCGACCCCTTTGAAGTCACCGTCTATGACAGAACAGGCTATGCAAAGGACATTATCGCAGAATTTGAAAAGGCTGAGTCCGAAAACATGGAAGAAATGAATGTTTCCGTTGCCGGACGTATCATGAGCAAAAGAGGCAAGGGCAAAGTCGCTTTCATTGATATTCACGACAGAAGCGGCAAAATTCAAATCTTTGCAAAGATTGACGACTTGGGCGAAGACGTTTACAAAGGTCTTTTAAAGTGGGATATCGGCGACATTATCGGCGTTGAGGGCTACGTATTCCGCACAAGAGTAGGCGAAGTTAGTATTCACGCTAAAAAGGTTACTCTGCTGTCAAAGTCGCTTCTCCCTTTGCCCGAAAAATATCACGGACTTAGAGATACGGACTTGCGTTACCGCCAGCGTTACGTTGACTTGATAATGAACCCCGAAGTTAAGGACACTTTCATCAAAAGAAGCGTAATTATCAAGACTATTCGAGAAGAACTCGACAACAGAGGATATATCGAAGTGGAAACTCCTATCCTCAACACAATACCGGGCGGAGCAGCCGCAAGACCTTTTATCACTCACCATAATACTCTTGACATTGACCTTTATCTCCGCATTGCTCCCGAGCTTTATTTAAAAAGACTGATTGTAGGCGGCATGGAAAAAGTTTACGAAATAGGACGTCTTTTCCGCAATGAGGGCATGGACGTAAAGCATAATCCTGAATTTACTACAATCGAACTCTACGAAGCTTATACCGATTACAGAGGAATGATGGAGCTTACCGAAACGCTTATCAACAAAGCTTGCCTTGCTGTCAACGGCACAGACCAAGTCGAATATCAGGGCGAACGAATTGATTTGTCACTGCCTTTCCGCAGAGTTTCCATGATGGACGCTGTAAAAGAGTATACGGGCATAGATTTTAGTCAATTTATAGGCGACACCGAAAAGGCGAAAGAAGTTGCAAAAGAACTAAATCTTGAAGTAAAGGCTACAGATACATGGGGAAATATTCTCAATACCGCTTTTGAAGAAAAAGTTGAAGAGAATCTGGTACAGCCGACATTTATTTATGATTATCCCGTAGAAGTATCGCCTCTTACAAAGAGAAAAAAGGGTGTGCCTGAAATTGTGGAGCGTTTTGAACTCTTTGCCACAAGAAGAGAGCTTGCAAATGCGTATTCCGAGCTGAATGACCCTATTGACCAAAGAAAGCGTTTTGAACATCAGCTCATGCTCAGGGACAGCGGCGACGATGAGGCGCAAATGCTTGATGAAGATTTCCTCACATCGCTTGAATACGGCATGGCTCCGACAGGCGGTATGGGCATGGGCATAGACAGACTGGCAATGCTGCTTACAGACAGCGCTTCTATTCGTGACGTGCTTATTTTCCCGACCATGAAGCCCTTAGACAATTAAAGCCGCATAAAATTAGTATTTTCTGACAGCAAGCATACAAATTTACGACCAAAAGAAAACACATTCAAAAATGGCAGGACTTCCGGAGTGAAATGGGAGTCCTGATTTGCAATACGAAAGTTTCGAATTTGTTTCTGTATATTTTTTAAAAAATATTACAATTTGACTTACCAATAATATATTAATAAATATTACAAATTGATTATAATTTAAGAACTTTTTATTGTTATTTATTTGTTTTGATATAGTTGTACGCTGATTCGCTTATTGTTGGCAAGTTTCGAGGTGTATTATGAAACCTATTCTTAAATACAGAGGTGGAAAGTCAAAGGAAATTCCTAATTTTTCCGGTTTTATACCGAATGACTTTGATACCTATTATGAGCCTTTCTTTGGAGGGGGGGCAGTTTTTTTTCATCTTGCTCCCAAGAAAGCCGTTATAAATGATATAAATGAAAAACTTATTCATTTTTATCTTGAATTGCAAGCTAAACCTGATGTTGTAAGAGAGCAGCTGGATAAGCTACAATCGTTGTATGAAGCAAATCAAGCTCAGTATGAAAGGCTCAAAGCATTATCACCTGACGAGCGTGTTGAGAACAAGAATGAAGCCTTGTATTATCTTATAAGAAATATGTATAATCATAAAATCCCAATGGAGTATTTAGAATCGGTTATATATTTCTTTATAAACAAAACTGCATACTCAGGAATGATAAGATTTAACTCGCAAGGTGAGTACAATGTCCCATTTGGAAGATACAAGAACTTTAATACTCAGTTAATTACCCCTGAGCATTTCTCTCTTATTAAATCGGCACACATTATGTCCGGTGATTATTCAAAATTGTTTGAAATGGCAAATGAGAAAGACTTTATGTTTTTAGATCCGCCTTATGACTGCATATTTAATGATTATGGCAACATTGATTTTAAAAACGGCTTTGATGAACAGCAACATCGCAGACTCGCTGCTGATTTCCGGAACTTATCTTGTAAAGCGTTAATGATTATAGGAAAAACACAGCTCACTGAGGAATTGTATAGAGAGTTTGTTAAAGGTGAATACGAAAAGTCTTATGCTGTTAATATACGGAATAGGTTCAAGTCTGAATCTATGCACATAATAGTAACAAACTACTAAAAGAGATACATATATGGCACGATTACAAGGGCGAACTTTGTTTTTCATTACTTCACCCCGTTCCCCGTTTAAGATGATTCCTGAAATATCCTTGCTCGTAAAAGACTTTACGGGCAAACAATGGAATACAACTACGCAGGAGGAGTTTATAAAGAAATTAGTGCAAGACGAGCATTTTGAAGGAACCGGCTCCCCAAAGGATTTAGCTTTTAGTGCCCGAGATAGAATCAATAGAGGTCCAAAGGCTTTAGGTTTTGTAGATTTGAAACCTACTGTGCAATTAACAGAAGCAGGAAAGAACTTTATTGATGAGGATTTATGTGAAGAAGCACTGTTAAGACAACTTCTGAAATTTCAGTTACCATCTCCGTACCATACTGAAACTGCTTATTCAGATGTTACATTTTGCATAAAACCTTATCTTGAAATTCTTAGGTTGGTGTATATGCTCGAAAAAGTAACATTTGACGAAATAATGATTTTTGGTATGCAGCTTACAAGCTATACTAAATTTGACGAAATTGTGCAGAAAATACTGGAATTTCGAAAAGCTAAGGAGAGCAACAAGGGCAGTTACAAGAATTTTGTAGGAAAATATCGAGATAATGAGATGTTTTCTATTTTTTCTGACGATATTCAGCAAGGCAATACCAAAACAAGAGAGTCCAAAGATGCTTCGATTGCTAAGTTTATAAAAACTAAAGCATCTAATCAGCGTGATTATACGGACGCTTGTTTTAGATATTTAAGAGCAACCGGTCTTGTATCCATCTCTCAAAAGGGAAAATCTCTCTATATTACACCCGAAAAGAAATCGGAAGTTGAATATTACCTGAACAGCATTGATAGAAACCCTGTCTTTATTGATTCCGAAAAGGAATACAAAGAATATCTGTTCGATAGCACAACACCAAGACTTTATACAGATGACAGAGATAACATAATTCAGGAACTCAGCATTATTTCTCCGAATGTACGGTATGCAGATTGGGATATGTTTGCACTTAAGAAAGAATTAAAACATAAGCTATCTGAAAGAAAAGCCGACATCATCACCAAACAAATACAAAGATTGAAGGACTATGAGGAATATGCTGATGTTATCGGAACATTCGGCAATATAACGAATAAGGCTTATTATGATACTCCGCTTATGTTCGAATGGAACACTTGGCGAGCAATGACTATGCTTGACGGCGGCAACATTGTTGCAAATCTTAAATTTGATGATAATGGCGCTCCTCTTTCAACTGCTTCGGGCAATATGGCTGATATTGTTTGTGATTACGGTAAATTTGCACTTGCAGTTGAGGTAACAATGCAAAGTGGGCAAAAACAATATGAAATGGAAGGTGAACCTGTATCAAGGCATTTAGCTAAACTAAAAAAAGAAACAGGAAAAGAAGCATATTGTTTCTTTATCGCTCCTAAAATCAATGAATCTTGCATTGCTCACTTTTTCATACTTCATAAATTGAATTTGTCCGCATATGGCGGTGAATCCGTTATCATACCTTTGGAATTAGATGTATTTACAAATATGGTAGAGCAATCGGGCAAAGCAACCTATGAGCCTTCGCCGGAACAGGTACATAAGTTCTGCAAGTATTCTATGGAAGTTGCAAAGAGTGTAAACAACGAAATGGAATGGTATGAAAAAATCAAAAGTAAGGCTCTTGATTGGCTATCAGCATAATAGAGATGAGCAAGAAGATTTGCAGTAGGAAATGATATTCCGTAGATATAAGAAGGCAAGAAACTTTAACAGGCTTCTCCTTGTTCTCAAGCTGTTTAAAATAATAAAAACTGCTGTCAGCTTTAAATAAATTGACAGCAGATTTTTTTGTCTTTTTAATTTTTTAATCATGCTTTGATGAAGTGTTATTTGTCTTTTGAGTTGTTTTAGATGACGTTTGATTTGCAGGCTTTTCAGAAATTCTGCCTGTTGCCTTAAAGTATGCGTCAAACATCGCTTTAGCTGTGTTCATCGAGTACATTCCGTTTCCGCCGTGTTCTATTACCACCGCAACGGCTATCTCCGGCTTGTAATAAGGCGCAAACGCAATAAAAGTAACATTATCAGTGCCGATATTTTCCGCTGTTCCTGTCTTTGCGGCAACCGCTATGGGATAATTCCCAAAAATTTCTTTTGCTGTGCCGCCTGTGACAACTTGCCTCATTCCCTCTTTGACAACTTTCATATATTCCGTTGAAACTCCCGTTGTTTCCAAAACCTCGGGTACATTTCTATTGTCAACGAGAATATTCTCTCCTGTATAATCTACAATTTTATCCACAAAATGAGTTCTTAGACGAACTCCGTCATTTGCAATAGTTGCGGCATATGTCGCAAGCTGTATCGGCGTAAATGCACTGTCTGCCTGTCCTATTGCCGCCTGACAAGTGTTGCCCTCGTACCAGACTGTAGAATCTCTGCCTGCCAAAATGCCCGTATTTTCGTAAAGCTCTATGCCCGTATGAACGCCTAATCCGAACTTTTCGGCGTACAAATCCATTGTCCCTATGCCCAGTTGTCTGCCTACGTCCGCAAAGAAATAATTACATGAATCCCTCAATGCAGTACGCACTGTTTCATTGGAATGATAGCCTAAACACCTGATAATATCATTTGGGTAATAATCATAATTCTGACTGCAAAAAATATTCGTATCAGGTTTTATTATGCCCTCTTCCAACGCTGCCGCCGCCACACACGGCTTAAATGTTGAACCTACTATAAAATTGCCGGTTAACGACCGGTCAAACAGCGGCAAAGAATCATCGCCCATTAATTTTTCGTAATATTCCGTATCTGTATTATATTTCTGTATATCATATGTCGGATAACTTGAAGAGGCAAGAACAGAAA
The DNA here is from genome assembly GCA_902761025.1 of uncultured Ruminococcus sp. GTDB lineage: Bacteria > Bacillota > Clostridia > Oscillospirales > Acutalibacteraceae > RUG592. The sequence continues at coordinate 6,411 of CACWIU010000052.1, forward strand.
AATCTTTCAGCCTAATCATCACAGCCGCCCCTGCCGTGCAATCGGGAAATATTTTTCCGGCTTCGGTCACATTTTTTTTCAAAGCTTCGTTTGTTGCCTTTTGCATATTGGAATCAATCGTCAAGTATACGGAATTTCCCGGAACAGCCTTTACAGTGTCAACTTCGTCAACAATTTTTCCGTCCGATGTTTTAGTTATCCTTTTTTCTCCGTCTGTTCCTTTCAAATAATCTTCCATTGCAAGCTCTATTCCGCTTTTGCCTATTCGGTCTTCAAGACGATAGCCTTTGTCTTTTAATTTTTCATACTCACTCTGAGAAATCGCTCCCATAAATCCCAAAAGATGCGGGGCAAGCTCTCCGTTATTATAATACCTTACAAATGTGCTTGCACACTCAACGCCCGGAAAACCCTGTGAATTTTCAAGTACAATCGCTACCATGTCACGGCTTATATCAAACGCAAATTTGTATGGAGTCGAATTGCTGTAACCCGAAAACTCCATATTATAACGCACGCTTATTATATCACGCAAATCTTGTTTTGAATAATCGCTCTCTGTCAGCCCAAATCGCTCGGCAAAGGCCGACATACAATCCTCTGCTCCGGCATATGAGTTCATATCAAGCATACTCTTACTTTTTATAAAATCAACTGTGCTTTCGCTGTCCTCTTCAAACTGATAAGTATTATTTTCGTCAATGTAAATCGGAAGTCGGTCTATCCATTTTTCATGACGCAAACGAAATAATTTTATCAATTTATAAATTATTTCGTTCTCGGTTTCTTCTTTCATGTACAATTTATTGAACATAATAATATAACCGGCATCGTTTACAACCAATTCTTTTCCGTTTCGGTCAAGGATATCTCCTCGGCTTGCCGATGTAGTAGTTGTATAGACGGCAGCCGACAGAACTTCTTCTTCATATTCGCTTCTGTCTATTATCTGCCATGAGAAAAGTCTTGCGGCAAACGCAATAAAAATCACAACCGTGAAAAATGCGCAAACAGCCGCTCTTATTCCTCCGTTACTTGTTTTTACTTCAACTCGCCGCATAGTTTCCTCCTTGATAAAGTCACTCAGCGCCACGGCTGAATCCGGCAGGCAAAGCCTGCCTGCCCCACTTTTCAAAGAAAAGTGGGGGGTTGTAAGGGCAATGCCCTTACAACCGATTCAGCCTCGCTCGCCGTCTGCCGGCACTTGAGCGTTTGGCAGGAACTGACTTTCGTCTTTTTCGAACTTTAATTTTCCTTTTTTCTTTGCGGAATGTTTTTGAAACTGACATCGTAATAAAATACACTATGGGTGTCAACGCCCATGTGTATAATATTCTCGGCACATAATGCGATAAATAAAACGCGCTCGCACCGTCATATTTTTTTATGTAGTAAAAAATAAAAAATTTAAGCGAAATCACAGCAGCACTGCACACGGCGCTGTACAGCAAAACAAAATAAATATTATTTTTAATATACTTGTTGTTCCAGCTTGATTCATAATAACAAACTACTCCTAAAATAATAGAAGTAAGTCCCATTACTCCGCCTGTTCCAACGTCTATAACTAAGCCGCACAACACCGCAAAAAAAAGAGAAAAAAACGGCAGTTCAAAAGCCGCAGCCGAAACCGCAGCCGAAACTAACAGCAATGGTCTTGCCAAATAAATAGTCGGAATAAGTTCGGGAGTACCCTCTATCACAAACAAAGCCAAAAGCTCGGCTATATACAATAGATATCTGTAATATTTTCTGTTTATGGCAAAACACTCCTCTGATAATTTCGGGCGGTATCGCTTTCGTTTTTAGAGGAAGTATCCGTATCCGGAACTTCTTCTACAATTCCCTGTCCCTCAAATGACGTAATAACTACTACGTCAGAAACGCTCTTCAAATTTTCGTAGGGTTTAATCACCGCATACGGCGTCGTATCAAATTCATCATAACCAAGCTTTGTGATTTTTCCGATAACAATATCTGCCGGATAAACGCCGCCCACTCCGGTAGTAATTACGATATCTCCCGATTTGATTTTATTATCGGCAGAAATTACAGATAAAATCAACAATCCGTCATCGCAAAAATGCACGCTGCCCGTAGCTATACCGCTGTCACGCGATTTTTGATCCATTGCCCCAACTTTTGCTTCGGGCGAAAGCAAGGTAGTCACCTTGCTTGTTGTAACGCCGACCTCGCTAATCCAGCCCACAAGACCGTGATCTGTCACAACGGGGTCATTCATAGTAATTTTATCACGGCTGCCCTTATCAATGGTGAATCCGTAGAAATCATCGTTGGGGTCACGGCGGATAACTGTTGCAACAGTAACCTCATAATCAGGATTATCGTCTTTAATGCCGTAATATTTTCTTAAAATTTCATTTTCTTTTTTTAAATCGTCATAATCAATTACTTGACTTACCAAGCTGTCAATTTCCTGTTTTAATTCGCTGTTCTCTCTTAATAAATCCTCGTTTGTTCTGCCGTTTGAATCATTGGCTTCCTGAGCAAGAGAAGCTGACGTTTGTTCAAAAGGCTTAACAATCCACATATACGCATCGGTAAAAATATTTTCCCCGATTGCGGCAGTAACAACAGCGACAACAAACAAAACAATTATTACAGAAATTATTCCTCTTCCAAAATGGTTGCGTTCTTTCATTTAAATATACCTCTAAATATATTTCGGAGATTATCACTCATAATCTCCGAAATAATCCTGTTCGTTTGACATTTCAAGACGCTTTCCCGTACCCAAAGCCACACAGTCCAAAGGATTTTCAGCCACAACCACAGGCACGTTTGTTTCCTGAGAAATTAACTTGTCAAGACCTCTTATCAAAGCACTTCCGCCTGTAAGGGTTAATCCGTTATCCAAAATATCCGCACACAATTCGGGCGGAGTTTGTTCGAGCGTCTGACGAATAGCGTCAATAATAATAGCGAACGAATCAGTCAATGCGTCGCGAATTTCCGAGGGAGTAATAGAAATATCGAGCGGCATTCCGTCAGCCAAATTTCTCCCTCTGATATCCATAGGCTTTTCGTCCTCATACGGGTATGCCGAACCAATTAAAATTTTTATATCTTCGGCAGTTCTTTCGCCAATGGAAAGATTATGTTTCTTTTTGACATATGTAATAATAGCCTCGTCGAATTTATCGCCTGCCACACGAACGGAACAGGAATGAACAATATCGCCGTAGCTTATAACGGCGACTTCGCTTGTGCCGCCGCCGATATCCACTATCATAGAGCCTATCGGTTCAAACACAGGCAATCCTGCTCCGAGAGCCGCCGCCATAGGTTCTTCCATAAGTTCGACATTTCTTCCGCCTGCTTGTTCGGCGGC
>CACWIU010000053.1 GCA_902761025.1 uncultured Ruminococcus sp.
ACGAGCTTCTTCTTCGGCTTTACGTTTTGCCTCTTCCTCGGCTTTCAGACGAGCTTCTTCTTCGGCTTTACGTTTTGCCTCTTCCTCTGCTTTCAGACGAGCTTCTTCTTCGGCTTTACGTTTTGCCTCTTCCTCAGCTTTCAGACGAGCTTCTTCTTCGGCTTTACGTTTTGCCTCTTCCTCGGCTTTCAGACGAGCTTCTTCTTCGGCTTTCTTTTTTGCTTCTTCCTCTGCCTTTTTCTTTTCGGCAACCGCTTTTTCGTCGTCAGACGAAGATTTTGGGTGAGTTCGTTTCCTTGACGAACGAATAATATCTTCGTAGGACATTGATTTTTTACCGCGTCTATGTCCGCATTTACAAGTATTATTCTCAACAGGGTTAAGCGTTCCGCAAGTGGAACATTTCCACTCGTGATCGTTGACGTTTCCGTCAAATTCAGAAGGCTCTTTCACTTCCGATGAAGTTTTTTCTGATTTAAAGGGAACAGCCTTTGGCTTCTCCTCTTGTTTTGCTATTGGTTTGGGAATCTCCTTTTCAACAGGTTTATCTTCTGTTTTGGGAGCATCTTTCGATTCAAGCTTTGATTTTTCCTCTTCGGCTTTTTTCTTCTGCTCTTCTTCCTTTTGTTCTTTCTCTTTGTCGTTACCCATCAAATAGATTTCGGTAGGACCCTGATTTCCCTTGCTGTTTTCGAGCTGCGACTTAGGACGCCAAACTTGAACGGGAGCTCTCATAAATTCATCTATTTCAGCCTGAATTTCCTCTTCTGTAAGTTCGACTTTATCCGGCATCTCGGGATCATAATCATCGGGAACCTCCGGTTCTTTGGGCGGCTCGGGCTGCTGAACAACAGGATTCGTCGGAGCTGCATTTTGAGCTTTTGGCTGGGGTTGGGTCTGAGTTTGCATTTGAACCTGCGGCTGCTGTGTGTTTCTTGGGGGCATGAAGAAATCCAAATCTTCTTGAGCCTGCGTGGGTTCTTCCTGCACTTTAGGCTTTACAGTGCCGCTTTCGGGACGAAGCGGATTGTTTTCTCTAATCTCTCCGGCATCTCTTCTGTTTTTAGGTATTCTGCCCTTTGCAATATTTTTGGCTCTTTGTATAGTGCAGCCGCATTTGCAGGTCGATACAACATCATCGTTTACCGTACCGCAATCGGGACACTTCCACTGGAAGAAATCAGCCTGTTTATCCGAAGTATCTTTCTTTGGCGGTCCAAGAAACATATCTCTCAAAGAGGGTTTATATACTCCCTCGTCATCGGCTTTTTTTTTCATTTTGGACTTATAAACGACTACCGGCTGCTTATCATCGCCGCTCAATGCGTCTTCGCCAAGTTCCGCCTTAATCTGATTCTGAACAAACTGTGACGGAGCTTTTGCACCGCTCTTCTCACCCTGACCGTCTTCTTCACCCGGCTTCTTTACAACCTTTTTAACAAGTACTCTTTTCTTACCGTCAGCTGTAATCTCTTCACTGATAATCTCGCCGTCAGGCATCTTGGTTTCTGTGGTTTTAGGTTCCGATTCAAGAGATTTTTCCGCAGTTTGATGATGATTCGCCGCTGCCGGATTTCGCGAGGGATTCGGCGCTGCCTGATGCGCAGTTCCTGTCTGTCCCGGCATTTGAATTGGCTGAATAGGCTGCTGATTCGGATATCCGCTTGGCGTAGGTCTTTGTCCGTAAGTAACGTTACCGTAAGGATTTGGAGCAGCGTTATTATAGCCGTACTGCGGAGTATATGTCAGATACTGTTGCTGAGTAGGCATCTGAGAGTTAAATGCACTCTGCTGCGGTCCGTAAGCCTGGGGATTTCCTGACGGCGGAGCGTATGGCTGCTGAACCGGCATCTGAGAACCATAAGCCGGCTGCTGTCCCGGATATCCGAAAGGCTGCTGATTTCCGTAATATCCAAAATTATTTGCGCCTTGATTTTGCTTGAATTGATATTGCTGCTGATAATTGTTAAAAAGGACATACTGCGTTTGCGGCGGAACTGCCTGAGGCTTTTGAGCCTGCGCGTTAGGCTGAGCAGCCGAACGAAAATCATACTGTCCGGGACCCACTCCCGAATAGGAGTTGTTTTGTCCGTGCTGACCCATGCTTGCTTTGTAATTATACTGTCCCGGACCGGTTCCGTTTGCATTTTGCTGAAAAGAACCGTATGGTCTTGCCCCCTGAGCAGGATAACCCGCATTGGCTGCTGCCGGTCTGAAATTGCCTTGCTGCGGATACTGCTGGTTATAACTGTTATTATAGGGTGGGTACTGCGGCGCAGCCGGCATTGACTGACCATAGCCCCCGTATTGCGGCGAATAGCCGTTTGCGGGATTTTGAGGAAATGCGTTATTCCTTTGCCCCGGCGGTGTGTCGGACGTATTTACCCCCTTCACACTCTCCTCGGAGCTGCCGTTCATGGGAACGTCTGCCGTATTCTTATCAACAGACGCCGCATCTCCTTGAAGATTCATTTTTCCTTGTTCTTCCATGTTATAACTTCCTCTGCAGATGAAAATTATAATATATCTTTTCGCGATATACAATATATATTAAATCCATTAGATTTGTTAGACACTATTTTTTTACACAGTCCGATTTTATTTGCGAACCGCAATTTAATTTAAGATTATTTTACACCGGGTGAATTTTATTTTTAGGGTCAAAATGTTCGCTGTCAATACCGGCGTTCTTATCTCGCCGCTTTTCAAAGAACTTAACAGCAACTCGGTCAAACTGAGCATAGGAAAGTACATCTTCCTCCTGCTCGCACCACTCTTCGCATTCTTTCCTGAGCTTTTCAAGTTCGGGTTCGATCAAATCAGCCGGACGGCATGTAACAGGTTTTTCATCGCCGATAATTTTCTTTCTGAATTTCGGGTCTATCGGAACCGGTGTTTTTCCGTATTTGCCTTGAACAAGGTCTTTGAACTGACCGTTCACGTTTTTATATCGCTCGCCGAACAAAACGTTGCTTACAGCCTGAGTACCGACTATCTGAGATGTCGGAGTTACCAAAGGCGGATATCCGGCGTCTTTACGAACTTTCGGAACTTCCTGCATTACTTCTTCAAGTTTATCTTCTTTGCCCATTTGCTTCAACTGTGAAAGCAAGTTGGACAGCATACCGCCGGGAACTTGATATATTAAAGCGTTTGCATCGGTAGCAAGCATCTTCGGGTCAAGCAGTCCGCTGTCGATATACTTCTTTCTCAAAGTCATAAAATACGAGCGAATTTCCGAAAGAGCCACAAGGTCAAGTCCCGTATCGTAATCTGTATCTTTCAACGCTGCAACCATAGACTCTGTCGGAGCGTGCGATGTTCCGAGAGCCATTGGGGACATTGCCGTATCAATAATATCTGCTCCTGCTTCTATTCCTTTTAAAAGGCACATGGACGCAAGTCCCGAGGTGTAGTGAGTATGTATGCCAACAGGAATTTCCACGGCTTTTTTGATTGCCTTAACCAATTCTTCCGTTCTGTACGGCGTAAGCAATGCAGCCATATCTTTAATACAAATTGAATCTGCTCCCGCATCGGCAATTCTTTTGGCATATTCTACATAATATTTGGTATCAAATACGGGACCTGTCGTGTAAGATATGGCTATCTGAGCATGAGCCCCTTCTTTTTTAGCTGCCTTTACGGCTGTTTTCAAATTATCAATATCGTTCAAAGCGTCAAAGATACGAATGATATCTATACCGTTCGCAACGCTTCTCTGCACAAAGTATTCGAGAACATCGTCCGCATAATGACGATATCCCAGCATATTCTGACCTCTGAAAAGCATTTGCAGCTTTGTGTTTGGACAATTTTTTCTAATAGTTCTCAGTCTGTCCCACGGGTCTTCATTCAAAAAACGCAAACACGAATCAAATGTTGCGCCGCCCCAGCACTCCAAGGAGTAAAATCCTATCTTATCCAATGCCGGAAGAATAGGCAGCATATCGTCAATTGTCATTCTGGTAGCGATTAGGGATTGATGAGCATCTCTGAGAATTGTTTCTGTAACAAGTATCTTCTTTTTGGACATTTTTTCACATCCCTTTCAAACTTATTCCAAAGTCAAAAGAACCGCGCCGGATTCTTTATTCTCGCCCTTTGCGCAAAGAACAGACGCTACCTTGCCGTCCTTTGGAGATTGAATTTCATTTTCCATCTTCATTGCTTCAAAAACAATAAGGACATCGCCTTTTTTTACTTCCTGACCAACCGAGGCATTAACGCTTACAATCGTACCGGGCATTGGGATTTCAATTTTAACCGAACCTGCAGCCGCTGTCGGAGCAGCAGACTTTGGAGCAGGAGCTGCCTTTGGAGCGGGAGCTGCGGATACTGTCGGGGTACTTACTGCGCCGCCTGTTGTTTCCTCAACCTGAACATCATAAGCAACGCCGTTTACCGTAATTTTTAGATTTCTCATAATATATACATCCTTTCAAGGTTATTTTCAAATCGTACTGTGCTTCTTCGGCAATGTGGTTTCTCGTTTTCCGTCAAGCATATCTAATGCTCTGCCCAAAATTTCTCTTAGCTCACCTGCTGCTGCAATTTGGTCAATATAACCTTTTTCGGCAGCTCTCATAGCGGAACATTCATTTGCTTTAAATTCTTCTATGGCTTTCTTTCTGCCTTCGGCATTTGTCTTCAATTTTTCTGGACTGAGAATAATTATTCCGGCTTCGGGAGCAATCGGAGATACGCAAGCCGACTCTAAAGCAACCGTAAAGTCTACGGCAGCTCCCGTTCCTGCCGCTGCCATGTAAAAGGCTCCGAAAGCATCGCCTGTTACTACGGTAATCTTAGCTGTTGTTGCTTCCGCATATGCAGCCGTTAGCTTAGCCGCTGCCTTTACACAACCAAAACCCTTTGCATTAGCAAGAGTTATAACGGGGATTGAGTAAGCATCACAAAATCTTACTATTTTAGCACATTTTTCACAAGCTCGCCTGTCAAGGACATCTCCGTTTGTCTGAACAACACCAACTGTATCGCCCTGCATTTTTGCAAATCCAACCTTTGCCGCATCTGCATAACCTTCAAACAATTCCAAAAAGCTTCCACCGTCAACAAACTCTGTAAGTATATCTCCGTCGGGCATTGCAGAAACCTCTTCAAAGTTATACGGTTCGGAAAGATTGTTTTGCGGCAGCATTACCAAAAGATTTTTTGCCGCTTCCAACGCGCTAAATTCATCGGGGGCAGTAATAGCCGTAACGCCATGTTTTTTGTTCGACTCTGCGCTTCCGCCTTCGCCGTTTGTTTCAATGGTAAACTTGCCCTGCTCGCTCATTATGACAAAATCTGAGCATGCAGCCAATAACGCTGCAGTTCCCTGACAAGGTCCCAAAACAACTGCAATCTGCGGAACAATTCCTGCCAGCTTGCCACTGTAATTTAACACTTCGCCGTAAGCCGTCATCATCTCGATGCCCTCGTCCACTCTTGCGCCAATCGAATCATACAGTCCGATAACGGGCGTTCCTGTTTTTAACGCAAGGTCATAAAGCTTCTTTAGCTTTGCGGCATGAGCTTTTGACATTGCGCCGCCGCAAATGTCACTGTTTTGCGCAAAGGCATATACTGCGCATCCATTTACTTCACCATATCCGGCTGCTGCCTCGGAAAAGCCGTCGCCCGACCGTGTGAAAGGGGCAATCGGTGAGAATGTACCCTCGTCAAAGAGAGTTTCGAGCCGCTTGTAAGCGCTCGTATTCTCAAGCTCTGCTCTTACTTTTTCAATACTCATTTCTATTCCAACCTTTCTCTGACTATAACGGTCTTTTATATAACTCTTTATTCCATTTTTATATAAAAATATTTTAAGACCGCAAGTCGGTGTTGTCACACTCAATTAGACTTATTGTAATTATAAAACAAAATTCGGATATTGTAAAGGTGGATTTGAGAATTTTATACAAAAAATAAATAAAATTTCTAAAAAAAAAATTTGTCGTTCATTCAAAAAACACATTAGCTAAAAAACTAAACAAACGCAAAAGCTTTTATTTGTTGCTTTTTCATAAAAAAATGTTTTGCTGTTTTCTTTTAATTCATCTAATTAAAATAACATTAATTATATATTGTTTTTAACTTCAAAAAAGCGACAGGATTTTTTCCTGCCGCTGTGAAATGTTTTAATTATCATATACGCTGTCTTTTACAATAACGTCATGGCTTCCGCCTTCTACAATACTCGTAGATGAAACAAGCGTAAGTCTTGCCTTCTGCTGGAACTCAGGAATTGAAAGCGCGCCGCAGTTGCACATAGTCGACTTAATTTTATATGTTGTAATAGCAACGCCGTCCTTTAATGCGCCTGCATACGGAACATAACTGTCAACGCCCTCTTCAAATGAAAGCTTCTTATCACCGCCAAGGTCATATCTCTGCCAGTTTCTTGCTCTGTTCGAACCCTCGCCCCAATACTCCTTTACGTACGAGCCGTTAATTTTAACTTTTTGAGTAGGACTTTCGTCAAAGCGTGAAAAATATCTGCCCAACATTACAAAATCCGCGCCCATTGCCAACGCAAGTGTGATATGATAATCATGCACTATTCCGCCGTCCGAACAAACGGGAATATAAATTCCTGTTTCTTCAAAATATTCGTCGCGAGCTTTGCAAACTTCTATAACAGCCGTAGCCTGACCTCTGCCGATACCCTTTGTTTCTCTTGTAATACAAATTGAGCCTCCGCCAATGCCAACTTTTACGAAATCAGCGCCGCACTCCGCTAAAAATCTAAAGCCTTCCTTATCAACTACATTTCCGGCTCCTACTTTTACGCCTTCTCCGTAGTGAGCGCGAATCCACTCGATTGTAAGTTTCTGCCATTCGGAAAATCCTTCGGAAGAATCAATGCACAATACGTCCGCTCCTGCGTTAATCAATGCCGGCACACGCTCCGCATAATCGCGAGTATTAATTCCTGCTCCCACAACATAGCTCTTATGAGAATCAAGAAGTTCGTTTACATTTTCTTTATGAGAATCATAATCTTTTCTGAAAACAATATAAGCCAAATTGCCGTCTTCGTCAACAAGCGGCAGGTTGTTAAGCTTATGCTCCCAGATTATGTCGTTTGCCTCTGTCAAAGTAGTATTTGCCGGAGCTGTCACTAATTTTTCAAGCGGCGTCATAAACTCCTTGACTTTTGTCGATTTATCCATACGGCTCACACGATAATCACGGCTTCCGATAATTCCAAGAAGTTTTCCGTGTGCCGTTCCGTCGTCCGTAACTGCCATTGTCGAATGACCGGTCTTCTCTTTAAGAGCAATAACATCTGCCAGAGTGTTATCCGGCGTAATATTCGATGCGGAAGTAATAAAGCCTTTTTTATAGTTTTTAACACGAGCAACCATTGCCGCCTCGTCTTCAATCGACTGCGAACCGTAAATAAAGGAAACTCCGCCTTCCTTAGCCAGCGCAATAGCCATTGTATCGTTTGAAACAGACTGCATAATAGCACTAATCATCGGAATATTCAGCGTAATGGCAGGCTCCTCGCCCTTTTTGAACTTAACAAGAGGGGTTTTTAAGCTTACTGCATTGGGAATACATTCACTCGAAGAATACCCGGGAACAAGCAGATATTCACCAAAGGTACGTGAAGGTTCATCAAAATAAAATGCCATAATAAACACTCCTTTTCATATTTTTCTTTAAAATTTTTCTCAACTTTTCTCTCGATTTTTCTCGTTTAATTCTTTATATACTACCATTTAATATTGATTTTGTCAAGCATTTAAGCGTATTTTTTGATAATTTTTTTATTTTTTGTCAATTCAAAGCTTTTTGAAGCGCCTTAGCGTTTTCGTTCATTAAGTCGATATAAGTAACGCCGTCTAAGAACTGCTCCATTGTCACATTATGACAAGAATTAAACAAAAGCGTTTTTGCGCCTGTACTTTCGCTTATAGTCTTCGCAATTTTTTGATTTGAAAGTTCCAAATAAAAAACTGCCGGAATGTTTTCTTCCTTAATTTTCTCTATTAAAAATGCAACTGTACCTGCGCTTGGCTCGCTTTGCTCGGAACAGCCCGGAAATGCCGCATAATATTCAAGCCCAAATTCATCTGTAAAATAACGCATTGGGAATCTGTCGCCGAAAACAACTGTTTTTCTTTGTGCATTTTTAACAATTCTGTTAAATTCCTTTTTTAAATTAGACAGTTCCGCAAGATATTTTTCACAGTTACCCCTGTAATATGCAGTGTTTACCTCGTCCTTTTCGCAAAGTGCGTCTGCGATAGCCTGAGTTATGATTTGAGCATTATCAATGGAAGTCCATACATGCTCGTCATATTCTCCCTCTTCGGCACGGTCTGCTGTGTCGACAGTTTCCACAACGATATTTTCTTCATGCTCCTCTTCGTCATGCTCCATGCCCTCGACAATTTCTTCTTCAACAACATCGACAATGTTCATCATATTTATAACTTCAAGATTGCTCGAATCAAACGAATCAAGAATACCGTCAACCCACGTTTCCGACTCGCCGCCTACATATATGAAAATATCGGCGTTTTGTATTTCTATTATGTCCTGCGGAGTTGGTTCGTAAGTATGACTTTCTTCTCCGGGTCCAAGCAGCATTGTAATATCTGCCTTATCTCCGGCAACTTGGCGGGCAAAGTCGTACTGCGGAAAAATTGTTGTGACTATGCTCAGCTTATCGGCTGTGTCATTTGTTGCCTTTTGGTCTTTATTGTTTTTATCGTTGCCAAAATTACAGCCTGAAAATACACAGCCGACAACAACGGCTGCTGCCAATAACATTGCCGCAATTCTTTTTTTCATTAACATTAAGCAAATCCTCCTAAATAACACAAAAAATAATGTTCTTCAAAAAAAGCTGAAAGTCTTTAATTATTGCCGACTGCCGCCGATTGAATTTTTTGATAATAGTCGGGGCTGTCTTTTTTTAGATTCATCAATTTAAAATCCGAATCTACAAAACAATGCTCAGATTCTGCAATGCAAACAACCATATCATCCTTTGTATTTACCATTCTGTAACCAAACTTTAACGTAATTCCGTCAAACTCTTTTATACGGACGTTAATAGAAATTACGTCGGAATACGTAGTTTTTCTTTTATAGCGGCAATTTACAGACACAACGGGCGAAATTACTCCCTTCATCTCCATTTCATCATAATTACAGCCAATCTGATTTAAAAAATCAAGACGAGCCTCCTCCATCCACCGAATATAATTCGAATGATGCGTAATACCCATACGGTCAGTTTCATAATAGTATACTTTTCTGATATACGCCTGCATAAATACTCTCCTCTGCAATTTAAACTCGTAAAAACAAATAAGTAACCTTACGCAAAAAAATTCGGTTACTTATCTGTTACTACATTATATTCTGTTTTTGGTGAACTACCCATTGTCTAAAGCCAATGGGCTTCCTGCTTCATTGTCCTCGTAACCTACTAACTCCACAGGCGTAAATTCGGGCTGCACCATCCCTACTTTTCTGAACTTTCTCAGCTTTCTTAGTTTTCTCTGCTTCGGTTGTTTTTCCCGAACCAATGCAAAGCTTTCTAATCATATCAACAGGAATCATTGTAACTGCAAGCACACTTACTACGCACCAGCCAACCGCACTAAATGGAATACAGCTGAACATTTCTCCGACAAACTTGAACGGAGCAAGCGGAATCAATGCGCAGTTTACAAGCAATGCCTGAATCAAAATAATTGTAATCATAATTTTTAAGAAATCCGGATTTTCTCCAAGACCCTTGAAAATCTTGAAACCATTGTCACGAACATTAAAGCCGTTTGCCAAAGCTGCCAAAATAAACAGAACGAAATATCCCGTAAGGTGCTTATTCATATCATACGCGCCGTCTGTCATAAAGAAATTCTGGAATACGGGCAGTTTTAAGAATGCAAAACTGATAATTGTAAGCCATGTACCCATAGTAATAATTTGAGCCAACATCGCTTTGCTGATAATGCTTTCGTCACGTCTTCTCGGAGCTTCATACATGTATTTCTTCAATGCCGGTTCGTTGCCAAGCATAATTGCTCCCAAGCTGTCCATTACAAGATTTACAAACAAAAGGTGCGTTACTTTCAGCGGCTCTTCTACGCCGAAGAACGGCGCGATAGCGCTTACTACAACGGCTGCTACGTTAATTACAAGCTGGAATTTACAGAACTTCAAAATGTTATGATAAATAGTTCTTCCGTACCAGATAGCGTCTTTAATAGATCTGAAGTTATCGTCAAGAATAACAATTTTACCTGCTTCTTTTGCGGCTTCCGTACCGCTGCCCATAGCGAATCCTACGTCTGCTCTCTTAAGCGCCGGCGAATCGTTTACGCCGTCGCCCGTCATACCTACAACCAAGTTCATTTCCTGACACAAACGCACCATTCTTGACTTGTCCGTAGGCAATGCTCTTGCGATAACACGAATGTTAGGAATCTTTTTCTTTACTTCATCGTCACTCATAGAGTTAAGCTCTGCGGAAGAAAGGGCAATGTCTTTCTCGTCTTTTATCAAACCTGCGTCTTTTGCGATTGCAACGGCTGTTTCAAGACGGTCGCCCGTAATCATGACAACCTGAATGCCCGCCTGCTGTACTTCTGCGATAGCGTCTTTCGCTTCCGGACGAACTTCGTCACGAATGCCTACCAAACCTACAATAACAATGTCATCGTTAACTTTATTTTCCGTCATAGGCTTTTCCGAATAACCAAACGCAAGCACTCGCATTGCTCTTTCGGCAAGCTCGTCAATTTTCTTATCCAATACTTTCTTGTCAAGAGGCTTAACTTTTCCGTCTTTATCAAGGAATTTTTTAGCTCCTGCAAGAAGTCTTTCCGGAGCACCCTTATAAAATGTCTTGCCAATGCTCTTGATTCTTGCCTGACTGAATTTATTGGTAGAGTTAAAGCCCTGACTTTCAGCTACAACGTATTCTTTATTCTGAGCAAGGGAATTGAAAACTTCCTCGCCGATAAATTTCATCAAAGCTTGGTCGGTAGCGTTACCGCCAATTACTCTATGCTGGTCGTCAAACAATGACTGAGTGTTTTTGCCGATAGCAAGGTCAACAAGTCCCTTAACCTGACTGTGCTTGCTAAGTTCTCCCAAAGGAATTGACTGACCGTCAGCTGTGAAGAAATCTACTACTTCAAGCTTGCCTTTTGTGATTGTACCTGTCTTATCGCTGAAAAGAATGTTCAAAGAACCGGCTGTTTCAATACCCTCTGCTTTACGAACCAATACATTATGGTCAAGCATTTTGCTTGTGTTCTGCATGAG
>CACWIU010000054.1 GCA_902761025.1 uncultured Ruminococcus sp.
TCGCCCGATTTGACTTCGAACGGCAAGTATACTCTTACTGTGGGCAGTGAAACTGTAACAATAGAAATGACTTCCAATGCGTATTCCAACGGCGGCGGTATGGGCGGCATGGGCAGAATGGGCGATATGCCGAGCGACATGGGCGAGATGAGAGGTTTTCCAAATGACATGGACGGCTCAGCCAACGCTAAAAGAGAACGCCCCAATATGCCCGATAAAGAAATAACAGGCGAAACTGCTCCCAATAATAATTCTCAAAGCGGTAATGCAGTCTGAGTTTATAAGTAAATTTATATAGATAATTTCCCCTAAAAGCAAAAACACTGTCGGTATATATCGGCAGTGTTTTTGTTTGAAATTTTTTGTAGTAACTACTTGATATTTTTTCAAAAAATAAGTATAATTTTATATGAATTTACAATGTTTGAAACAGAGTGAACCTTTTTGAAAAAATTAAGCGTTAATTGTATTAGCTGCGCATATGTGTTTGCTTTTATATTTTTTAATAATAAAAATAAAGGAGAGTTGAACAATGCAAAAACAATCGTCTAAAATCAAGAAACTGCTGTGTATGCTTTTAAGCGGAGCATTGGCAGTGTCGATGACGCCCGCTGTCAGCCTTGACGCAAAGGCAGTTGAAGCCGATTCCGACAAAGTGGAAACAATTTCCGAACCTCAAGCACAGCAAAAAGACTACGGTCTTGCCGACAACATACAGGACGGGGTAATACTTCACTGTTTCGACTGGATGTACACTGATATCACAGAGGAACTTCCGAGAATTGCGGAAGCAGGATTTACTTCCATACAGATTTCGCCGGTGCAAAATCCTATTCCGTGGGGCTATGACATACCGTGGTATTTGGCATATCAGCCCTACGATTTGGCAATTGTGGCGGATGATGATACGCACAATAAAGAGGCTCTTGAAACTCTTTGCAAAGAAGCCGACAAGTATGGCATTAAAATTATAATGGACGTAATTGCAAATCATTTGGTAATAGACATCGAGGCTGATTATTTCAAAGAAGAGTATGAAGACTATTACAAATACGTTTTCCCCGAAGAGTTTTTGTCCAAAGACTGTTGGCACGAGAAAATGGATATAAAGAACTACAAAAACCGATATTACATAACAAACGGCCGTCTTGGAATGCCTGACCTTAACACAGAAAATCCGGTTGTGCAGCAGCGTGCTTTGAATTTTATCAAGGAATTGAAAGAAGCGGGAGTTGACGGTATCCGCTGGGACGCGGCAAAGCATATAGCATTGCCGAGCGAGGGCAGCGATTTCTGGAAAGTTGTGACCGATACGGGGCTTTACAATTACGGAGAAATACTCACAGGGCCTACTGACGATGATAAGCATGACGAGCTTATGGCAGAGTATGCAGAGTATATGTCCGTAACGGACAGCAAGTACGGAGAAACTTTGCGAGGTATGTTCTTTAGGGGAGAAGCCACTGTAAAAGACGGAAATTGGACGCATAGAGGCGTTTCGGCTGATAAGCTTGTATACTGGGGCGAGAGCCACGACACATATTCAAATAACGGCGCATACGGCGGTACAAACGCGCTTTCTCAGAATATAATAGACCGTGCGTATGCGGTTGCGGCGGCAAGAGCCGATGCAACGTCTTTGTATTTTTCAAGACCTTCGTCCACTGTTAAAGACGAGATTTTATTGGGTGAAAAGGGCAGTATGCACTTTCAGTATCCGCAGGTAAGCGCAGTTAACCATTTTCATAATGCCATGATAGGCAAAAAAGATTGTTATGCGGCATCTGAGAACTGTGCGGTAGTTACTCGTGAAAACGGCGGAGCAGTAATTGTGTGTTGTAGTGGCAACGGCGGCGAAGTAACCGTTGAAAATGCCGGTGGCTATGCAAAACCGGGTACTTACAAAGATGAAGTTTCGGGAAACACTTTTGTAATTACAGAAAAGACTATCACCGGAAAAGTAGGAAGCAGCGGAATTGCCGTAGTATATAATTCACCGTACGAATTCAGCAAAGTTTTTGCAGAAGCAGAGGTCAATCGAGATATTATTTTTGGTGAAACAAAGATTACAATGCACTGTATAGACGTCGATAATGTTTACTATACTCTTGAAGAGGTATACAGAGGAGAAACAGTTTCAAAGGTAAAGATGGACTATACAGACGGCAATGTTTTAACGATTGGAAAGGACGCGCCTTTCAATACGCACTTTATACTTACGCTTTATGGCACAACTCCCTCGGGAAAAGAAATTTCAGTTCAATACAAATATAATGTTTATGATAAAGAAGGAAGAGTTTTGGATTATTCAGTGTACAAAAAGGGCGGTATTGTTTTTGACAATTTTTCCTCCGAGTGGAAAGATGTTTATGTGTATGCGTATAGTGAGAGCGGAAACGAAAAAATAGAAAACAGTGCTTATCCGGGTGTAAAAATGAATGATATAGGAAAAGAATATTTTGAATATAAACTTCCGGATACGTTTAAAGACTGTAAAAAAATAAATGTAGTTTTCAGCAACAGCAAAGGTGAGAAAATTTCATCAATGCAACGTTACGGTTATGAAAATGAGATTTATGAAGAACCTTTGACGATGAGCGGCATTTCTTATGGTGTTTATATAAAGAGTTATTGGCAAACACCTGATTTTACATTTACGTACAATAAAGTTCTGTATGGTGATTTTGACGAAGACGGAGAAATCACTTCGGCAGACTCGCTGTCAGTTCTGCGTAAGAGCGTAGGACTTGATAATGGAGAAGACTATCCGCCGTATTATGATTTAGTTATAGCAGATATTGACGATGACGAAGTACTCACTTCGGCGGACGCGCTTGAGATTCTCCGTTACAGCGTGGGCTTGTTAAAGGACAGCAAAATCGGAAAAAGAATTGTTGAAGATTAATGACCCACCAAAGATAGGCTGTCGTTGGAATCCGACAACTTTTTTGAAAAAAAGTTGGACAAAAACTTAGACATAGCATAAAAATTACCCTTGTCAAACAATTTTACGATTGAGTGACAAGGGTGTTTTTAATTATATACGAGATTTTTCTTTAAGAGAGGCGATAGCTTTTGCAGCGTCTTCAGCTTTAAATACGCCCGTACCGGAAACGCATATATCAATACCGGCGGCAGCGCATTGAGCGATAGTCTGTTCATTGATTCCGCCGTCAGCTTCAATGAGAATGTCATGTCCGAAAGAAGCGGCGTATTGTTTAATTTCCCGAGCTTTAGGGAGCATATCCGCCATAAAGCTTTGTCCGCCGAAACCGGGTTCAACGGTCATAATAAGAACCATATACAATTTTTTTACATACGGAAAGACTGCGCTTGCCGGAGTGTTGGGTTTGATAACAAGACCGGCTTTTAATCCGAAGCTTGTTATCAAGTCAATAGTTTGTTCGATATTACTGTCACTTTCCACATGAAAAGTAATAATATCAGCTCCGGCATCTGCAAAGTCGCTTATATATTTATGCGGTTCGCTAATCATCAGGTGAACGTCAAAGGGAAGCTTTGTGTAAGGTCTTGCCCACTTGATAACGGGAGCGCCGAATGTAATATTAGGCACAAAGTGACCGTCCATTACGTCAAGATGTATCCAGTCAGCTTTGGCTTTGTCCATACGAGTAAGTTCTTCTCCAAGCCGGGAAAAATCGCAAGATAAAAAAGAGGGCGCAATTTTCATAATTAACTCCTGTTAAAATTACTTGTTCTACTTATTTAATTTTTTTATAATTCTCTCGGCAAGTCCGGGAGCAAACAGCACAACCAACGTCCAAATCAAACAGCATATAAACAACGGCAATGCGCCGAGGCTGTGAATGCCTGATACAAGCACAAGAGCTGTAACAGTTACTAAGATTACCAAAGTACCGACAATTTGCAGCGCAAGTGACAAAGAAATATCGCGTTTTGTCTGGATACAGCCGCTTACCGCACGTCCGAATGAGGTAACGCCGCCTTTAGTGGCAACGAATGCGGAAGAAGCGCGTTCTTTTCCAATCATTTCATCACGAATGACGTTAGAATTTTTCTGTTCAAGAACTTTGATTGAGCGGTACGAAAGACCGAAATCCTTAGCGATTCTCTCGGCAGTTACGTTAACATCGGTAGTTCTGATAAGCAAGCTCATACCGTTAGCTTCCATACGCTGCAATGTATCGGCAACACGGCGGTTTCCGCTGTAGCTTACGATGAACATACCGACGAGTTCGCCGCCGTAAACGAGGTAAAGAATTTCGTTGTCTTCTCCGCGCTGTTCAGCCTCGTAGTCTTTGCTTTTGGGGGTAATTCCATGGTCACGGAGCAGCTGGCGGTTGCCAATAAATACTCTTTCGCCGTTTACGAAACCCAATAAACCTTTGCCGTCCTCGTAGATAACATTTTCGGCTTGGGGAAGATTTTCGGTTTTATCTCCTTCGATAATGCCGTCAAACATACCTGCCATAGCTCCGCCGGCCTCCAAAATTACGGAAGCGGCAGCTAATACGGCGTCATCGATACGATTTTCGTTAAAGCGTTTAAGACCGTTCATATGAACCGAGCCTTCGGGGTATAAATCTTTTGCGTCAAGCATAACGGCAGCGCTTTCGGAAAAGCTTTCTATTGCCTGATATCCCACTACCATAGATTGATTTATCAGAGAGCTTTTTGCGAGCTTGCGAACCGAAACAGCTCCCAAAGCCTTAGCGCAAAAAGGAAGAGAAGTACACATCATAACGCTTGTAACGGATATTGCGTAGAAGAAATTCTTTGCGGTAAAAATAGAGATAATTCCCATTAAAAGAGAAAACGCAATAGCCGGCAAGGCGAATTTATCCGCCAAATCCTCTCCGGGGTCGGGGATATTGGACAGTTTAATAAAATGCTTTAGGAAAGAAGTTTTCTTTTGGAAAACGAGTTCGGATTTATCGTTTCGGGTTCCGCTCAGAAGTGTTGCGACCATACGTTGGTCATGGAAGAATTTTCCGGTATATTTTTGTGAAGAATCGGACACAAAGCGGAAGTTTCGGGAAATTCTGTCGGCATTGACATAACTTCCGTAAGCATTTACAGTCAAAGCCAGCATAACTAAGATTGTATATATAGTAAGACCTTGACCGAGATAAGAATAGGGAGAAAAGATAGCAAATACCGATTGAAGCATGGTGACGGCGGCAGCGGCGGCAACGCCCGTATCGGAGTTTGACTTTAGTTTTTTGAGGGCGGAAAGACCTCTTGTTATAAAGTTTCTGTTAATAAACAGGGACGCACCGTAGATGAACATATTAAACACAGCAAATATTCTTAAATTGCTGTTATCGGCAGTTTCACCCATACCCACGCCGAGTTTGCCTTTAAAGCAAATCAGAATAAACATAAGCAGGGTCAGCATAAACGATATATACCACTGTAATTTATTGGATTTGAGCTGATTTTTCAAATGTTCTCTGATACGGGGAGCGTCATCTTCCTTGCGGTACTCCAATGTTTCGGGATGTTTTTGATCTCTGTTGTCCATGCGAACCGTGAAGTATTCGAGCTTATCACGGCTTTTAGCAAAACTATGTTCTGAGAACTCCTCATAAAGTTTTTCGTTGTCGCTGTTTTTTGCAGAGTTTTTCAATTTGCTGTCGGCACGAGCCTTAGCGGCGGCGGTTTGTTGCTGGGCTACGTTTTTCAGGCGATTGTAACCGACATAAAATTCATATTCTGCTTTCACGGATTCGGAGAAGCGACCGGCTTTGACCTTTATATACTCCTGAGAATTTGGGAGAATATAGTCATTGATTTCAATTTCCGCAATGGGTTCTGAGGTGTGGAAAGCTTTTTCGTAAGCACGCTCCGACTGCTCGGCACGAATTTTCCGTTGTTCCTCACGGCGTTCAGCCATTTGTTCTTCCAAGACCTTAACTTTTTCAAGAACATTCTGATTAAGTTCATGCTGATGTTTTTGTTCGGGGGTCAGCAGTTCGGGAGTACCGCTGTTTTTATCGCCCTCGATTACATTCAGTGACTGAAGCATTTTTTCGCGGTCAAGTTCGGTTGTAGAACTGCGGGTTTCGGTTTTTATTACCGTCATAGGAACGACTTTAGGCTTATCGTATTGTGAACTGTCAACAGGCGGTTCGGAATCGACAGACGGAGTATCTTGTGTTTTAACCTGTTGGGGAGAAACAGCTGTTTGCTGATTGCTTTCGGAATTAGTATTTTCCGTATTTTCTGTATTATCAGATTTTTGAACATCGGGTAATACGGCAGAATTTGTCGGCTGGACGGTTGTGGTTGACTGAGCCGGAGAGGTTTCCTCTTCGGGAGTATTCCAAAGGTCAATCAATTTGTGCTTGGTTTTTTCGCAAGCCAGCTTAAATTTGTCCAAAGCAGTTTTTTTCTTTTTAGTTTCGTCGGGAACTAAAGCCGGAGGGGGATTAGTTTGGGGTGAATTTTCCTCAGTTGTTGAGGCGGACGGATTTTGCTGAAAAAATTCTTCGGCAGAAGATTGTTCGACATTTTCGGATTTAATCTCTTGAGGTGTGTCAGCAACGGTTAAATTATTATTATTGAGAGGTGTAGGGGTGACAATTTCCGTTTGCGTAGGGGTGTTGTCCGGCTGTTTGTCGAAGAATTTCTCGATAGTATTAAAATCATTTGAGTTGTCGGGTTTAGAAGTTTCTTCGGATTCGTCATCGGATTCATCGAATACAAAGTCTTCTTCAAAATGGAAATCCTCGTCTTCGTCAATTTCGATTAAGTCGGAATCAATATTTTCCACTTTGATACCGTCATCTTTTGTTGAAATATCGTCAGATTTTGATTTAGTTTCGACATCTGCTGAGAGTTCGGGAGAAACTTCTAATTTATTTTCTTCTGTTGAAATATCGTCGGATTTTGATTTAGTTTCGACATCTGCTGAGAGTTCGGAAGAAACTTCCGGCTTATTTTCTTCTGTTGAAATATCGTCGGATTTTGATTTAGTTTCGACATCTGCTGAGAGTTCGGGAGAAACTTCTAATTTATTTTCTTCTGTTGAAATATCGTCAGATTTTGATTTAGTTTCGTTTTCTGCTGAGAGTTCGGAAGAAACTTCCGGCTTATTTTCTTCTGTTGAAATATCGTCAGATTTTGATTTGGTTTCGACATCTGCTGAGAGTTCGGGAGAAACTTCTAATTTATTTTCTTCTGTTGAAATATCGTCAGATTTTGATTTAGTTTCGTTTTCTGCTGAGGTTTCGGGAGAAATTTTTTCTTTAATTTCTTCTTTTGTTTCTAATGAAGAACTTGACGTAATACTTTCATCTTTTTGATTTTGTTTATTCGAATCGCTTGTTGAAAGCTCGTCAATATCGTCGATATCGTCAATAAAATCTTCGTCATCGTCAATATCAATCATTACAAATTCGGCGTCCTCATTTTCCAAGGCATCGCCGACATCAAAGATAGCTTCTTCGTTTTCGAAAGCGTCCTGAACATCGTATTCGACAACGGTTTCGGCAACTTCTTTTTCCCAGTCAATGTTTTTGGGTTCGTCGGTATCCGTTAGGGAAACAGAAGTTTCCGTTTTTTCTGTTTCTTCTGTTCCTTGAGTTATGTTATTTTTATCTTCATCTTTATCGGAAAGTTCGGACGTTTGACCTTGTTCATTTCCATTTTTATTTTCATTTTCATTTATGGTTATGATTTTTTCTGTTTTTGATACATATTCATCACTGCCGACAGTACTTTCCGATAAATCTGCCGTAGGCCGGACATCGGAATTAACCGGTTCTTTATCTAAAAAAGCACTTATCATTTGAAATTCGGCTTCTTCTTCCGGGTCAAACTCAGGTTTTTCCGGTATTTGTTCGGGCTGTTGGGAAAGAATGTTTGTTTCCTCAGACAAATTTTTTTCCAAGGGAGTTTCCTGTGCCGGTACAGATGTTACTGTGGGGGTATCGTTTTTTTCATTACGTTTAAATATATTGAAAACGCCCTTAAACGGATTGACATTGCCGTCAATTAAACCGTCTTCCGAAATTGCATTGTCGGAAGTTTCCGAAGAAGTATCATCGGTAGAAACACCCTGTTTTATTTTGTCAAAGAATCCATTTTTGACTGTTTTGTTGTCGCCGTTATTAGCTGCTGTTTCAATATCGTCACGTTCAGACACATATTCCACCCCTTTCTTCTGGTAGCAATTATATTTATAATAATAATTAAGCCGTTAATTTTTTTAAGATTTAGATTTTCTTTGTCGGAGAATTTCATAAGAAAGTACTCCGGCTGCAACGGAAGCGTTGAGGGAATTAATTTTTCCTTTCATGGGCAGAGAAACTATGCCGTCGCATTTTTTTCGCACAAGCGAGCCAATGCCTTTGCCCTCGCTGCCTATTACAATGGCAATCGAGCCGGTGAGATTAGTTTCGGTATAGATTTCGCCGTTCATATCGGCTCCGTATACCCAAACCCCACGCTCTTTAAGCATATCAATTGCATTGGGAATATTGACAACTCTTGCCACGTGGACATACTCGACAGCTCCTGCAGAGGCTTTTCCGGCAGCGTATGTCAAGCCTGCGCTTCTGCGTTGAGAGATAATTACGCCGTGAGCCCCCACGCATTCGGCAGTACGAATAACAGCTCCGAGGTTGTGCGGGTCTTCTATTTCGTCTAAAATAATAATAAACGGGTCTTCATGCCGCTGTTGAGCGAGTTCGAACATATCGTCAACAGTTGAGTAGTCTTTTACAGCCGCAACGGCCGCAATGCCCTGATGAGCAGCTCCGCCGCTCATGTAGTCCAATTTTTTCGAGTCAACCTCTTTAATTACGATTCCCTTTTGCTTAGCCTGAGCAAGTATGACGGAAACAGCCCCTGTTCTGTTTCCTCTTGCGACTAAAAGCGATTCGATTGCTCTGCCGCTTTTAAGAGCTTCGGAAACGGGATTTCGCCCGAATATAATATCGTTTTGTTTTCTTTTCTGTTCTTCCATAAATACAATAACCCCGTTCTGCGGTACTTCAACCATGCGTTTGGGTACGATTTGCGTACAAACTGCACAATACAAAAACCGCATTTTTTTACATAATACACCACACTAATCTACATAGGGATAATTATACCATAAAATTTTTGATATGCAAAGCTTATTGAAAAATATGACAAAAGTTTCATTTGAGATAAGCGGTTTGTTATATTTGATTTAAAAATATTTCAAAAAAATAAAAAAATCATTTCGGCTATCATACAAAAAACGCTGAAATTTGTATTATTGTTAAATCATCGTTACTTGAATATTTATGATTTAAAATGATAAATTGAATTATATTTTTTGCTGCCGCAAAAATCCGACAAAGTAAATAATTGACTTTACAGCCGCATCATTATATAATAATCTATATGTGATTTAACCTAAATGGGCAAGAAGTCCCCCGCCTCTAAGGCGGTGGGATGAATTGCCCGTCAGCCGCAAGGCTGACTTTTTCCTTGACATAACTAATAATC
>CACWIU010000055.1 GCA_902761025.1 uncultured Ruminococcus sp.
GTTTTCGCTTATTTTTGCAGCAATTAAAGGCACACTCTTTTCAAATGGCTCAATAGGCAAAGTCTGACCTATAACGCCTGTTGAAGCGACAATAACATCATTTTCATCTATTTTAAGGCTTTCGGCGGCAAGGCGGCACATCTTCTCCGCTTTTTCTTCTCCGTCCGCATTGCAGGTGTTTGCATTGCCCGAGTTGACAATTACAGCCTGAGCCTTTCCGTTTGCAATATGCTTTTGAGTAACAGTAATTGCGGAACTTTTCACTAAGTTTTTTGTAAACACTGCCGCCGTATTGCACAAGACTTCGGAACAAATCATTGCAATATCTTTTTTAGTTGTGTTAGTTGACTTCACGCTTCCGCAAACGCCAGCTCCCTTAAATCCAATGGGCGACGTTACGGAACCGTTTTCTATAAAATTCATTTTCATCATTCCTTTAGCGGCTGAATCAGAAAGCAGGCGGCGTCATAAGCAGTCCTGTTGTTTCGTCCAGTCCGAAAATAATATTCATATTTTGAATAGCCTGTCCGGCTGCTCCCTTAACCATATTGTCAATGGCAGAGACAGCAATAAAAGTTCCTGTTCTTGTATCAACAAATACGGAAACATCGCAATAATTAGAATACTTAATATTATGTATATCTACAACTTGTCCGTCAGCCAACAGGCGAACAAAAGGCTCATTTTTGTAATATTCCTCGTAAGCAGTTCTTATTTGCTCTTTAGTTACGCCGTCTTTTAATCGAGCATAACAAGTCGCAAGAATACCTCTGTTTACAGGCAGCAAATGCGGAACAAACGTAATTTTGACGTTATCAAGTCCGCTAAGCTTGCAAAGAGTCTGCTCAATTTCGGGGGTGTGACGATGACTTGCCACCTTGTACGGGTGGAAACCCTCGTTCAAGTCGGGGTAATGAGTACCCTGAGAAAGTCCTCTTCCGGCACCTGTTACGCCGCTCTTACAGTCTGCGATAATGCCTGTCATTTCAATAAGTCCGTTTACAACTGCCGGAGCTAACGCTAACGGAACGCAAGTCGTATAACAGCCTGGGTTTGCAATTAATTTTGTAGTTTTGATTTTGTCACGGAAAAACTCGGGCAAACCGTAAACCGCTTGTTTATGAAGTTCTTTATCAAGAAATTCTCCGCCGTACCACTCGTGATACTCTTCTTCGCTTTCAAGGCGGAAATCCGCTCCCAAGTCAATAAAGGCTTTTCCTTTTTCAATGCACTTTGCCCCTAATTCCTGAGATAGTCCGTGCGGAAGCGCCGCAAAAATAACGTCGCTTTTTTCTGTAACCGTATCGGCATTTTCACAAATCATGTCATTTATTCCCAAATAAGCAGGGTAGACATCGCTTAACTTTTTACCCTCGAATGACACGGAGCTTACGGCGGCAACTTCTGCCATTGGGTGAGCATTAATAAGCCTTACCAATTCCGCGCCCGCATAACCTGTTGCTCCGACAATTCCTACTTTTATCATAAATTCTCTACTTCCTTTATATATAACACTTAGAATCAAGTATTGCGGAAACACGCTCCACTTGTTTTTTGACGTTATCGGGACAGGGACCTCCTCTTGAAGAACGCTCAAACGCACATTTTTCAAGACCTATAGCCTCATAAACGCCCTCGTCAAAAACATCGCATATTTTCTTATACTCCTCAATCGGGAGAGTTTCAAGCGTTAAGCCTGATTCAATACACTTTGCAACAATTTCGCCTGTCGCTTTGTAAGCATCCCTGAACGGCAAGCCCTTTTTAACAAGATAGTCCGCACAATCGGTAGCGTTTATAAATCCGCCTGCCGCTGCTTTTCTCATATTCTGAGGAATCACTTTCATTGTGTCGAGCATAGGAGTAAAAGCAGTTAAACACATTTTTACCGTATCGACCGCATCAAAAACAGCCTCTTTATCTTCCTGCATATCCTTATTGTAAGCAAGCGGTATTCCTTTCATGACCGTAAGCAAAGCGGTTAAATCTCCGAAAACTCTGCCCGACTTTCCGCGAACAAGCTCCGCAATATCGGGATTTTTCTTTTGCGGCATAATGCTTGAACCCGTAGAAAAAGCGTCGTCAAGCTCCACAAACTTAAACTCCCAACTGCACCACATAATAATCTCTTCCGAAAATCTTGACAGATGAACCATAATAATTGAAAGCACAGACGCCAATTCAATACAGTAATCTCTGTCGGATACTCCGTCAAGGCTGTTTTCGGTAATTCCCTTGAATCCGAGCAAATCAGCCGTAATTTGTCTGTCTATCGGGTATGTAGTGCCTGCCAAAGCACCGCTTCCCAAAGGCATTGAGTCCATTCGCTTTTTGCAATCCGAAAGCCTGCCGAGGTCACGCAAAAGCATTTCCGCATAAGCCATTAAATGATGACCGAACGTAATGGGCTGAGCCCTTTGCAAATGAGTATAACCGGGCATAATAGTTGCCGAATGTTCTTCCGCTTTGCCGCAAATAACTCTGATTAACCCCTCTGTTAAATTTACAAGTTCGTCAACTTGTTTTTTCAAGTACAATTTGATATCGACGGCAACTTGATCATTGCGGCTGCGAGCCGTATGCAGTCTTTTTCCCGTATCGCCTAATCTTGAAGTAAGCTCACCCTCTATGAAAGTATGAATATCTTCCGCTTCGGGGTCAATAGTAAGCTTGCCGCTCTCGATATCGGCAAGTATCTCTTTTAATCCCTGTCCGATAGCGTCCGCATCTTTCTGTGAGATAATGCCGCATTTCCCGAGCATAGCCGAATGAGCAATACTTCCCTCAATGTCTTCCCTGTACATTCTGCTGTCAAACGAAATTGAAGAGTTAAAATCATTTGTAGTTTTACTTAACGCTTTTTGAAATCTGCCTTTCCAAAGCTGCATAAATTCACCTCATTTATTATCAATTATCAATCTTCGGTAGGTTCGGTGGGTTCGCACCCTTTTTCATTAATTGTCTATATTATTTATATTATATATTTCTTAAAAAATTTTTTATATTAATATAAAAACTCAGAAACCCACCGAACCCACCGAAAAGAAATGTTTCATATAAATCGGAGGGTTACGGAGGGTTCGACCCCTTTTTAAAAACTCTCTATATATTTAATTTTTTATTTTTTCTATACGAAAGGTTTAGAAAACCCCTCAAACCCTCCGTAACCCTCCGTATCCTATAAAACGCTTTACGGGAGGGTGAAAACACCCTCCCACAAAATGCTGGATTATGTCAAATAACTTTTATATTTATTAATAAATTAATAGCCTTTTTTCTTTGCCTGTACCTTAATCGGCAAACCGAACAGATTAATAAATCCTGCGGAGTCGTTCTGGTCGTAAACTTCGTCCTCGTCAAAGGTAGCAATATCTTCGTCATAGAGAGAGTACGGAGAAGTTACGCCTGCGTCAATAATATTGCCCTTGTAAAGCTTAAACTTAACATCGCCCGTTACAGTTTCCTGTGTTGAATCAACAAATGCCGAAAGAGCTTCACGCAAAGGAGTAAACCATTGTCCGAAATAAACCAACTCTGCGAAACGGTTTGCGACATTCTGCTTGTAGTGGAGCGTATCTCTGTCAAGGCAGATTTCTTCAAGCTTAGCATGTGCAGCGTACAGGATTGTACCGCCCGGAGTTTCATATACTCCTCTTGCTTTCATGCCAACCAAACGATTTTCTACCATGTCAACAATGCCAATGCCGTTTTCTCCGCCAAGCTTGTTGAGCTTCTTAACGATATCTACCGCACTGAGCTTTTCTCCGTCAACTGCAACGGGAATACCCTTTTCAAAAGAAATTGTTACATAAGTCGGCTTATCGGGAGCTTGCTCGGGAGAAACGCCCAATTCCAAAAAGCCCTCTTTGTTATACATAGGCTCGTTTGCCGGGTCTTCAAGGTCAAGTCCCTCATGAGAAAGATGCCACAAGTTTTTATCTTTTGAGTAATTGGTTTCTCTGTTGATTTTCAGAGGAATATTTTTTGCCTCGGCGTATGCAATTTCTTCCTCTCTGGATTTAAACTCCCAAGTTCTCCACGGAGCTATAATCTGCATATCGGGAGCGAAAGCCTTTATTGTAAGCTCAAAGCGAACTTGGTCGTTGCCCTTACCCGTACAGCCGTGACAAATTGCGTCCGCACCCTCAGCCTTTGCAATTTCTACAATTCTCTTTGCAATAATCGGTCTTGCGAAAGAAGTACCCAAAAGGTATTTGTTTTCATAAACTGCCCCTGCTTTAAGCGTAGGCCATACGTAATCTTCAACAAATTCCTTGTTTAAATCCTCGATATAAAGCTTTGACGCACCTGTAGCAAGTGCTTTTTCTTCAAGTCCGTCAAGTTCCGTACCTTGTCCGACATCTCCACTTACTGCAATTACTTCGCAGTTGTTATAGTTCTCTTTGAGCCACGGGATAATAATGGAAGTATCAAGTCCGCCCGAATACGCAAGAACTACTTTTTTAATTTCTTTTTTAGCCACTGCATTTTCCTCCGATATATAAAATTTTTATCTGCAAAATCACGATGTTATAATTATACACCGTTTATACAAAAAATCAAGTCTTTTTTGCATTTTTATTCTAATTTTTTTAATTAAAATTTATATTTATGCAAAAATCATGTATATTGTTGCAGATTTGCTGAATATTGTGCAAATTTAATTCGCTTTACACTCACACACATTTATAGTATAATTAATTTCGGAGATTTTTTCAAGTAAATATTGCATTTTTTACTGAATTTTTAAAGATTTTTTTAAAATATCGTCAAAAAGCAGAATGACATCTGCTTTTAAATCATAAAATGCAGTATAGACTTAACAAAATCAAAATTTATATCAAAGGAGAAATTACAAACAAATGAAAATCATTTCGGCTTTTGAAATCCACGATAATTTAATTAACACAATCGGCAAAGACTGGATGCTCGTAACGGCAGGCAATCGTGAAAAATTCAACACCATGACCGTAAGCTGGGGCGGAACGGGTATTTTATGGAATAAGCCCGTTGCGTTTACATTCATTCGTCCTCAGCGTTACACATTCGATTTTATCGAAAACAACCAATATTTTACAATGTCCGCTTACGGCGATGAGTTCCGAAACGCTCTCAAATTATGCGGTACTAAATCCGGACGGGATATTGACAAAGCTAAAGAAACAGGTCTTATTCCCGTTTTTACCGAAGAAGCTCCCTATTTTGAGCAGGCTCGTCTTGTTTTGGTATGCAGAAAAATGTACGCTCAAGACCTTAACGAGCAAAGTATAATTGATTCGTCTATTCTCAACAGCTATAACGGAAATGATTATCACAGAATGTATGTTTCGGAAATTGTAAGGGTACTTGTCAATGAGTAAAGGCTGTGCGATTGTAACGGGAGCGTCAAGGGGAATCGGAGCGGAAATTGCTTTTGAGTTGGCAAAATCGGGCTTTGACATAATAGTTAATTATAACAACTCCAAAAGTCAAGCCCTTTCCATTCTCGAAAAAATCAAGCAAAACGGCGGAAACGGCTCTGTATTTCAATGTAATGTCGCAAATCGCTCAAATGTCGATAAAATGACAGAATTTGCCTTGCGGACTTACGGAAAAATAGACGTTCTCGTCAATAATGCCGGAATAGCTCAGCAAAAGCTTTTCACAGATATTACCCCCGATGACTGGTCGCAAATGTTAAACGTAAACTTAGGCGGAGTATTTAACTGCTGTCAAAGCGTTCTGCCGTCTATGATTCATTACAAGTATGGCAGAATAATTAACATTTCATCTGTTTGGGGAACGGAGGGAGCGTCCTGCGAAGTGCATTACTCGGCGGTAAAAGCCGGTATTATCGGTCTTTCAAAGGCTCTTGCAAAAGAAGTTGCTCCCTCGGGAATTACGGTAAATGTCATTGCTCCGGGCTGTATTATGACCGATATGCTCACTCATGATTTTGACGAAAGCACTATTAAAGAGCTTGCCGAAGAAACTCCTGTCGGCAGAATAGGCACTCCGTCAGACGTTGCCCGTGCCGCCGCATTTTTTGCAAGCGACTTTGCAGGATTTATCACAGGTCAAGTGTTAGGAGTTGACGGCGGTTTTAAATAATTAAAATAATTAATAGATATGCTAAGCAAATCAAAGTTTTTTGTCCAACTTTTTTTCAAAAAAGTTGGCGGATTCCAAAGGCGGAGCCTTTGGTGGGTTATTAAGGGCAACGCCCTTAACAATATATAAAATAAAAAATATAAAGGTATTGTTATGAATAAATTTATCTGCCCCGTATGCGGCGAAAATTTGGAATTACAACAACAAATATTAAAATGACGCCTTATTATTACAAAACTTCTCGTCAAGACCAGTCAAAGCTTGAATCTTTGACCGAACTTGACACCGAAGCAGAGTTCGGCATTGTCATATATAAAAAAATCTAAACAAAAAGCCTGCTTAAAACTTCAAAGCAGGCTTTTATTATTGTTGTTTTATATTATTTTATATTCAAGTCAAATAAAGCTTTTTTCTTCCATTTCTCCGCAAAGGAATTGTCACGGTATCTCTCCGAAAAATCGGAAGTAACTGCCTGCAAAAACTCAAACAATACAGCCTTGAATTTTTCTTTGTCCATACAGTACGAACCGTTGGAGCTTAAAAACTCAATGCCTCTGTTCTTCCAAAAATCGTTACTCCATGAAATCTCGATTCTATCGCCAACTCGTCTGAAATACATACCCGAAAGCGGTGCGTCGCTTACAACCGAAAACCATGAGTGATTCGACTTCCACCTGTCCCTTGCAATATACCACAAGTCTTGCTCCAAGTCGTCTTCAATATCAACTGCCGAATGTTCAATCAACTCAACCGCTGTGTTACCCTCAACAGGCAGCGGAAACATATCGTAGCCAAGATAAAATTCCATTTTTCTAAAAAGCCAATCCACTATGTAATACAATATGCCTTTGAACTGCAACTCTTTCTCATTGTACTTATAAGCAAGCGTGTCCACTCCGTTTACCCAGCATTGAAGCGTACCAATGGTATTATTTACTCCGTCGCCATACAAATTTTTATCCGACAATTCGTAACCTATGGCAAAGTCTTTTTTATCACCGAAAACTTTCATACAAGCTCCCCCTCTTTCTTTGTTATTTTATTCAATGTTCAGGCAAATGTCCCTGTAAACATTCTCATTAATCCAAACGGATACCGAACCGCCGTCTACGTAAAACTCAGCCGTTCCGTCCTCGTCAATCGTTACGGGAACTGCCGCCAAGTTCATTGCGTCATAGAACAGCCGACCCGCAAACTTTTCGCCGACATTCATTCTTTTAGAGCCGCATTCGGCGTTAGTCATCAAAACTGCAAGCCCCGAATCGGGGTGTTCGTCATCGCCCTTGCGGACGAATCCGACAAGGGACGCGTCGTCAAAATAATCCTCTTGCTCTCCGTAAGCATATTTCTTACGAATATAGACAAGCTTCTTCAAAGACGGCACTGCCGGAATATTATCGTTTGGTATCCCATAATAATCGCCGTAAAATACGCACGGCAAGCCCTCTTTGCGAAGTAAGATAATAGAATAAGCTATCGGCTTAAACCACGTGGGAATAAACGAAAACAGCGACTGCCCCGGCTGGGTGTCATGATTATCCACAAATGTTACCGCATTCTCGGGACGCAATGACAAAAGAGTATTTTCAAGCAAGTTTCTCATGTCGTACTGACCGTTTGACGTTGCGGCGTCTTGAAACGAAAAATGCAATGGCACGTCAAATAATGACATACTGTTCTCGACAACATCAAGATAATGCGTTAACTTATCAATCTCGCTTGACCAATATTCCCCAACAGCAAAAAAATCACGCTGCGCATGAGTTCGCAACTCTCTCAGCCAGTCACGG
This sequence comes from uncultured Ruminococcus sp., assembly GCA_902761025.1. Lineage (GTDB taxonomy): Bacteria > Bacillota > Clostridia > Oscillospirales > Acutalibacteraceae > RUG592. The sequence goes on from CACWIU010000055.1 coordinate 7,881, forward strand.
TAAAACTCAAATCGAATATGCTTTACCGCATCAATTCTGAAACCGTCGGGGTGTACGGTATCGAGATACCACTTTCCCCAATTAGTAACAGCCTGAACAGTTTCTGGGTTTTCCATATCCAAATCTGTTCCCATAAGAAAGTCAAAATTAGCAAACTCGTCGTCTGTTTCGCTGTTCCACGCTTTCCCCTCAAAAAGAAATATTCCATGCTGTTGGGCTGCCTCGTCCCAATCCGTACCGTTAAAGTTGGTATAATTCCATGTAAAATCGGAATAAGCTCCGTTTCGTCCGGGGAAAGTGAATTTTGTCCAGACGGTGCGAACAGCCGGTTCGCTTATATCTTCTTCACGGTTAAAGGGGTTATTTTCAACTGCAAGAACTTCTTCCACATCGTCCGCACCGGTCATGTGATTAAGAACAATGTCTACATACACCTCAATGCCCATTTCCTGCAAAGTTCTTACGGCGTTCAAATAACTATCTCTTGAACCGTACTTTGTAAGGACGCTGCCTCTTTGGTCAAATTCTCCCAAGTCGTATGTATCGTATACGTCATAGCCCACGCTGTCTTTGCCTGTCGCCCCCTTATAGGCTGGGGGAAGCCACATCATATTAATGCCGTTTTCTCTCAGTTTATGAGCCTGCACGCAGCATCTTTCCCAAAAAAGACCGTTATTCGGCAAGTACCACTCAAAAAACTGCATCATTGTTTTATTTTCCATATTACCTCTTCTTTTCTTAACAAAAACTTTAAACGGGTAAACCTTACTTATTATAAAGCTTACCCGCCGCAGCCGTAAGGTTACAAATCGTTTTCTTCTATGTAAATATTATAACAGATTGTAACCGAAAGATATACGGTAATATTACCCAAAATTTTCCCCTCTAAACGGTGCTAAATATGGGGATAAAAAACTGTTTTTGTGAAATTTCACAAATTTTTATTAAAAATCTTTTTTCGGATACCGCCATAAAGTAATAAGCCATGCAAATGATGTTATAACCGTACACACAATTATTACAGCCGTCTGAGCATTAGTGTTTACAAAGATTGAAATATTTTCAAGCGTTTTTTCCGAAATGCTGATTCTTCCAAATTCTCCGTAAAACCCCCCTAAAGCACCCGCACTTACGCAGATTATCATAAAAGACAGAACTTTATGACCCAATAATATCGTCATTAACGAAATAGACAAAATACTCATTATCAAACATATTGTAGAAAATATAAAAAGACTGTTGAAACAATCCCACGTTGTTTCTTTGACCAAACAGCTAAAATAATATGCAGTTTCCGAAACAACGGCAACAATTACAGTATTAATAATCAGTTGTATGTATCTCAAATTAACGGCAGTCTTTTTAGGCATAAGCAGCGAGGCGGAATATTTTGCGAATCCCTGGGTATCCTCTGCCCACGAACAGCTTAAAGGGAACTCCAAAAAAAGAAAAGTTGGCACAAACAAATAAAAATCCCTGTTTGCATAGTGTTGGTTTATTTTTCAAAAAATCCCTTGTTTACTGATGTTCTGTTACGATAACGAAGTAATTTGGGATTTTGAAAAA
>CACWIU010000056.1 GCA_902761025.1 uncultured Ruminococcus sp.
TATAGGGATGGTTCAGCCCGAATTAACGCCTGTGGAGATAGTAGGCTGCGAGGTCGATGAAACAGGAAGCCCATTGGCTTTAGACAATGGGTAGTTCACATATGCTATTATATTGAGTAAAGTCATAAAATCCGGCGTGAAATAGGAGTGTGTAATATAATGGATACTTTTTCCGAAGAACTTGTAATAAAAAAAAATGACAGAAAAGATATTGCTAAACTTGTGTTGTACCTTTTGGCAATTTTTTCTGCTCCGGCATTATTTCTTTTACTGGGTTCGCTTGTAAATCCTTATTTTGTCATAGTTGCAATATGCGCGTTTTTCTTCGCAATTTATGGTTCGTACTATTTGGTAACGGGCTTGTACCGTGAATTTGAGTATGCCGTTACCAACAGCAACATTACTATTGATAAGGTAATTGCCAAACGAAACAGAAAACGTGTTATCAGCGTTGATATAAAGCGGTTTAATACTCTCAGGAAATATAAGGAAAGCGATGTCGCAAAGAAAAAATACAGAAAAATATTTAATGCCTCTATTACTGCCGACGGCGACGACGTATATGCGGCGGAACTTCATCTGGATAAATTCGGCGGCGAGTGTCTTTTGCTTTTTTCACCAAGTGAAAAAACTCTTGAAGCAATGCGTCCGTATTTAAAAAATACCATTAAGTTGGAGCTTTTTAAATCGAATGCGAAAAAAAGTGTCAACGCAAATAAAAAAACCAAACCTGAAAAACAAGAAAAATCATCAGCTAAAGATAATGAGAATAATTTACCTGAAAACAAGCATAATATAAAGGGTAACGAAAAGCAGAGCGAACCTAAAACTTCGAATGATTCGAATAAAAATAATAACGGCAGTTCAAAAAAGAAAAAATCGTCAAAAAAATGACGAATTGAATATTAAGTACAATTAGGCACATTTTTCAAGGAAGTTTGTATATTGTTCAGACTTCCTTTTTTGCACAACGGAGGAAAATATGAAAATAGTAAAAATTCATGATAACTCAAAAAAAATCAAACAAGAAATTTATCCCGAAGTTATTTTTGAAGAAACGATAGATTATTTAAACGAACTCAGGGACGAGGACTGCAACAAAGGAACTTTCGGTACGTTGGCTTGCGTATGCGGCAGTTATGGAATGGCAGGCGCGGCAATGCTTTGCGGAAGCGCTGCGTTAACGTGTGGGGCAGGCATAGTTAAAATGATACTTCCGCAATCAATTTATCAAATAGCGGCGTCCAATTTATGGGAATGCGTATTTGTGCCAATGAAAGACAGCGGCAGCGGTACTTTAATCTTTTGTGATTTTGATAAAATATTAGCCGAGGCAGAGAAAAGCAAGGCGGTTGTTATCGGCTGCGGTTTAAAAGTTACCGATGACACAGAAAAAATTGTTGTCGGGTTATTGGAAAAATGTACTCGTCCGATAATTCTTGACGCAGACGGTATAAATTGTTTGGCTCTGCATATAGATGTATTGAAGCAAAGGACAGCGAGAACGATTTTAACTCCGCACCTCGGCGAAATGTCACGTCTTACCGGAATGAGCATTGCCGAAATTCAGGCTGACCGAATTAAAGCAGCGTCTGATTTTTCAAGAAAGTACAGATGTACTTTAGTACTAAAGGGCGAGGGCACAGTTATTGCCGAAAAAGACAAGCTTTGCGTTAATCCGACCGGCAACGGCTGTCTGGCAAAAGGCGGCAGCGGAGATGTTCTTGCCGGGATAATCGGTTCGCTTGTGTGTCAGGGCATAGACAGTTTTAAGGCGGCGGCAGCCGGAGTTTATCTTCACGGATATGCTGCTGACGAATGTATTGATGAATATGCCTCGTCCTGTGTGAATGCAAGAGATATAATTGAAGCTATAAAATACTTGATGTAGGTGATGTTTTATTAAAAGACAAACATTAAAAACTGCGTTGATTGGAATGTTAATTTTGCCTCTGCTTGTTTCGTGTAAGTATGCCGAAACCGAACCTGTGCCGCCTAATCTTGAGTTAAACGGAGAACTTTGCGGTATTCAATACGAAACAAAATTTTGTCGGGCAAAAATAACGCACTGTCCGCAGGGAATTACAAGTATTACATTTACCGACCCGACAGAGCTTGAGGGGATTGTGTATTCTTTTTCGGGCAATGGCTGCACCATAATGTTTGACGACCTTAAGTTAAGCACAGACCGTTCTTTTCTTAACAGCAAGGCACTTCCGCAGATGATTCGTGACAGCTTATGCAATGCACAGCAGGAAAACGCATTGGTTTATGTAGAAACTGAGCAGCCCGAAGCAAGCACGTTAAAATTTGCCGTATTTCAGGGCGAAACTAACGGTTATACTTATACTATTAAAACCGATTATTCTACCGGAATTATCAAACAATTTTCATTTAATACATGAATTCGATTATATTTGGTAAGCATCAGTTTTTAACCCGACCGTAAATACATATTCACGGTCGGGTCGTGTAGTTTTGTAATCTAAAGAGTTTCCGTCACGTGTTAAATTAACGGTCGGGTCGTGTAATTTTGTAATCTAAAGAGTTTCCGTCACGTGTTAAATTAACGGTCGGGTCGTATAGTTTTGTAATCTAAAGAGTTTCCGTCACGTGTTATGTGTTTGGTAAACCGAAACTTATTGAGATTGCTTTGTCAACTTTTCCCATAGAGCCGGTGTCCAAACAACCCATTTTTTCTCTTAGCCTGCGTTTGTCAATGGTTCTTATCTGTTCAAGCAAAACTACAGAATCTTTAGCCAAACCGCCCGTTACCGCTCCAACTCTGATATGTGTGGGCATGCTTGCTTTGTCTTGTCGGCTGGTTATTGCCGCTGCAATTACCGTAGGACTGTATCGGTTGCCAACATCATTCTGCACGATAAGTACAGGTCTTACGCCGCCCTGCTCAGAGCCGACAACAGGACTAAGATCAGCATAAAAAATATCTCCTCTTTTAATGTTCAAATCTTTCACACTCCGATTTTTTATGTTCCGGGGAAGCCCCCGATATTAGTTTAGCCTCTTATGACAGTATTTATACAACTGCCTAACATATATTATTAATTTCTGTTTGGAAATGTTATAATCAAAATAAAAATAAATTAGCTCGTTCGGATGTTCCTTTGTTTGAAATGCGAAATTGTTGTTGATATTATGCTTTTTTTATGGTATAATACAAACAAGAGATTTACTGATAGAGGATTGATATTATGGAAAGTTATAATTGGGAAGAGGTACGAACTGTAAAACGCAGTTCAAAAAATAATGTGTTTTTAAGCTTGTTTTCCGATGTTGAAAATGTTTACAAGCTGTATAAAGAACTTCACCCCGAGGATACCGATGTTAAAGTAACGGATATAAAAATTCATTCAATGGAATCTATACTTGTAAATGATATATATAATGACCTTGGCTTTATGGTGAAGCAAGGCGATAAAACAAAATGCGTTATTCTTGTGGAAGCTCAAAGCAAATGGACGGAAAATATGACGCTTAGATTATTGATGTATCTTGCTGAAACTTATAGACAGTACCTTTCCGAAATGAAAATCAGTGTCCACATAGAAAAACGAATAAATCTGCCAAAACCCGAATTATACGTAGTGTATACGGGAAGTAAAAATGTTCCGGACGAAATTTCTTTTAAAGATGATTATTTTGCCGGAGATTGTTCCGTTGATTTAAGGGTCGGAATTTTAAAACAGCCAAGTACCAAAACGGTAAGCGGTCAGTATATAGGCTTTAGCAGAGTTTATGATAAACAAAGAAAAATACACAAAAATAAGCTTGAATGTATAAAGGAAACAATCAAAATCTGTAAGGAAACAGGCTATCTTGCAGATTTCCTTGCGGAACATGAAAGTGAGGTAATGACTATGTTATCATATTTATTTGACGAACAGGCGGAACTTGAAACATATATGGTTTCAAAAGGCAGAGAATTGCTTGAGGAAGGACGAGCAGAAGGACGAGCCGAAGGAATAGCAAAAGGACGAGCAGAAGGACGAGCAGAAGGACGAGCAGAGGGAATGGCAGAAGGACGAGCAGAAGGACGAGCAGAAGGATTAATAGAAGCATTAGTGGGGCTTGTTAGAGATGGCTTGTTATCGGTTGCCGAAGCTGCCAAGCGTGGGAAAATGACTGAATCTGAATTTAAAAAGCTTGTTGCTGCGAAAGAAGTATAAATTTATTAAAAATAAATGCAAGAATGTTTTTTAGTAAAATAGTAAAGTTTTTTGAGTTTTTTTAAAAATTCTCTTGAAAATTTAAATCTTAAATGATATACTGTTAGATATTGATTAAACGCAGTGATAAAGAAAAGTAACACTTGATTTTCGCAAAAAGAGAGAGCGGGTCATGGCTGAAAGCCTGCTTGTGCCGAAACTTGTGCGAAGTTCCCTTTTGAGCGGCAGGACTGAACTCGTTAACAAGAAAGTAGGTTCTGACGGCTGACACCGTTATAAGTCGGCAGAGTGTTTGCTTTGTGAACAGAAAATGGGTGGTACCACGGCTAAGTCGTCCCTATGGATTTTATGTCCATAGGGCTTTTGTTTGTTTTACGAGCAGCAGCTTTTTTGAAAAAATTTAAAAGGCTTTGCCTTGAGTTAGGAAAGGAAGATTTTTAAATTATGAAAGAAAAATTGGAAGAAATTCGCAGAAAAGCTAAAGAAGAACTTTCAAAGGCTTCCGCTGTTGAAGCTGTTGAAGAACTAAGAGTTAAGTATGCCGGAAAAAAAGGCGAGCTTACGGCTATCTTAAAACAAATGGGCAAGCTCTCTCCCGAAGAGCGTCCCGTTATAGGTCAGCTTGCTAATGAAGTAAGGTCTTACATTGAAAGTGCTATCGAAACTAAAAAAGCCGAACTTACAGAAGAAAAATTACAAAAGACTCTTGAAGAGGAAAAGATTGACGTAACTCTTCCGTCTAATACGGAGCCGCTTGGTCACAAACACCCTCTGTCTGTTGTGCTCGACGAGATTAAAGAGATTTTTGTAGGCATGGGCTTTGAAATAGTCGAAGGTCCCGAAGTAGAGTACGATTATTATAATTTTGAGGCTTTGAATATCCCGAAAGACCACCCCGCAAGAGATACTCAGGATACTTTCTATATCACGGATAATATTGTTCTCAGAACTCAGACTTCCCCTGTTCAGGTTCGCGTTATGGAAAAGAAAAAGCCGCCTATAAGAATTATTTCTCCCGGAAGAGTTTTCCGCAGTGACGCAGTTGACGCAACACACTCGCCGCTTTTTCACCAAATAGAGGGACTTGTTGTTGACAAAGACATTACTTTTGCGGATTTGAAAGGCACTCTTGAAACATTTATCAAGCGTTTGTACGGCGAAGACAGCGTAGTGCGTTTCCGTCCGCACCATTTCCCATTTACAGAACCGTCTGCCGAAGTTGACGTTCAGTGTTTCAGCTGTAAGGGCAAAGGCTGCCGAGTATGTAAAAACGAGGGCTGGATTGAGATTCTCGGCTGCGGTATGGTTCACCCGAAAGTTTTGGAAAATTGCGGCATAGACCCCGAAGAATATTCCGGCTTTGCATTGGGTCTTGGTTTGGAGCGTGTCGCAATGAGAAGATACGGTGTTGACGACATGAGATTGTTCTTTGAGAACGATACGAGATTCTTGTCACAGTTCTAAGCGGAAGGAGTTAGATTTGTTATGAATTTGTCAATTAGGTGGTTAAAGGATTTTGTGGATATAGGAAATATTTCTCCGAGAAATTTTTCCGAAGCTGTGACAATGAGCGGCTCAAAGGTTGAACTCTTTGAAACAGAAGGCGGTCAAGTAGAAAATATTGTTGTGGGTCGTGTGCTGTCTATCGAAAAACACCCCGATGCAGATAAGCTTGTTGTATGTCAGGTGGATATCGGAGATAAAAATGTTCAGATAGTTACCGCCGCCACTAATTTAAAGGTTGGCGATTACGTTCCCGTATGTAAGGACAAATCACGCTTGTTTGACGGCACTCCGATAAAAAAAGGCAAGCTCAGAGGAGTTGTAAGCGAGGGTATGTTCTGTTCTATTGCCGAACTTGGCGTAACTTTGCACGATTTCCCTTACGCAGTAACAGACGGTATTTTTGTATTGCAAGATGACCCCGATTTGTACCCGGTACCCGGAACGGACATTAAAGAAGCTATCGGTTTGAACGACACAAAGATTGAGTTTGAAATTACTTCAAATCGTCCCGACTGTTTTTCTGTCATAGGACTTGCAAGAGAGGCTGCCGCTACTTTCCATAAGGATTTGAAACTTCACACTCCGCAGGTTCAGCCAACGGGCAAATCTTGCGAGGGCATGCTGGAAGTAAAAATTCATAACCCCGAGTTATGCCCCGTTTACAGCGCTAAGATTGTTGAGAACGTAAGAGTTAAACCCTCTCCGCTGTGGCTTAGGGAAAGACTTCGCGCAATGGGTGTTCGTCCTATTAATAATATTGTTGATATCACAAACTATGTTATGCTTGAGTACGGTCAGCCAATGCACGCTTTTGACTTGAGATTCATTAAGGACGGCAAAATTAACGTCAGAACAGCTAAAGACGGCGAAAAGATTACTACTCTTGACGGTATAGACAGAACTCTCAGCTCTTCAAACCTTGTAATTGCCGACGCGGAAAAACCAGTTGCCATTGCCGGAGTTATGGGCGGAGAGTACAGCGGTATCATGGACGATACCACAACAATAGTTTTCGAGAGCGCTAACTTTATGGGTTCTTCCGTTCGTTTGACAGCCAAAGAACACGGCATGAGAACAGACGCCTCTTCTCGTTATGAAAAGGGTCTTGACCCGAATGCTTGTATTCCGGCATTGACAAGAGCCTGCGAACTGGTTCAGCTGCTTGACGCAGGCGATGTTCTTGACGGCGTTATTATGGACAGTCATTATAATGACGAACCCGTAAGAATTAAATTCAATCCCGAATGGATTAACCACTTCTTAAACACTGAACTTTCAGCCGAGGAAATGCAGAAAATTCTTGAGAAAATCGAGTGCAAAATCGAGGGAGATGAAATTATCGTTCCGACTTTCCGCCCCGACTTGCAGCATAAGGCTGATATTGCCGAAGAGATTGCTCGTTTTTACGGTTACAATGTAATTCCGTCTACGTCAATCAAGGGCGGCGCGCAGGGCAAATACAGTGTTCGTCAAAAATTTGATATGACAATTACCGATACGCTTATTGCACGTGGCGTAAGCGAAATTATGACTTATTCTTTTATAAGCCCTAAGTATTACAATAAAGTTATGATGCCCGAAAATCACCCGTTGAGAAAAAGCGTTGTCATTTCTAATCCGCTTGGCGAAGATACTTCCATAATGAGAACAACCGCACTTCCGTCAATGCTTGAAATTCTTGCTAAGAATTATAATAACAGAAACGAATACGCTTATTTGTTTGAAATTGCAAAAGAGTACATTCCGACAACACCTGATACTCTGCCTGTTGAAAAGAATGTTCTTACAGCCGGATTTTACGGTGAGGGCGTAGATTTCTTTAAAGTAAAGGGTATTGCCGAGCAGGTTCTCGACCGCGCAGGCGTAAAGAATTATGAGATTAAGGCAGACAGCGAACAGTTCGGATATCACCCCGGCAGATGCGCAGTTGTTTTGATTAACGGAGAAGCTTTTGGAGTGATTGGCGAAATTCACCCGAGAGTAAGAGAAAATTATGGTATAGGAACAAGAGTTTACTGTTTCAGCATGAATGTAGACACTATGTTTGAGTATGCCGAATTAGAAAAGCATTATAAGCCGCTTCCTAAATATCCGGCTGTAACACGTGATTTGGCTGTTATTTGCGATAAGGATATACCTGTGTCGGAGCTTGAAAAGGCTATTCGCAGCGGAGCAGGCAAGTATCTTGAATCCGTAAAATTATTTGACGTATACCAAGGAAAACAAATACTTCCGGGCAAAAAGAGCGTTGCGTTTAATCTTGTTTTGAGAAGCGCGGAAGAAACATTGACAGACGAGCATGCGGCAGGCGCTGTTAATAAAGCTATTAAGGCACTTGAAAAAATCGGAGCAGTTTTGAGAACTTGATTAATTTTGAAAAAATGTGGTCGCAAACCCACCGGCTTTAGACGGTGGGTTAAGGTTGCCTAATTGATTAAAGTTTTTCCCGCTTTTTCGCTATTCAGTTGACAGAAAATGTTTTTTCATAGTATAATAAAGCTTATAATAAAATTATATTATGAATTGAGGGAGCAGTAAATGAAAAAAGTATTATCCGTTTTGTTAATTCTTTCAATATCCGCTCTTTTTACGGCATGCGGCAGTAAAAACATTGGCACGTCAAGCAGTATTGTCAAGAAGATGATTCAAGACGATTCGAAAGATGAATATTCTTCGCAAGTATTGTATTCTTCTGTGGAAAGCGACACTTCAGAGCTTACTTCGTCCGAGTTGGAATCTGATTCCGATTCCGAGTTAACATCGTCCGAATTAACATCTTCCAAGTCAAGCGATACATCGAAACAGACATCGTCTTACAAAAAAGAAAAAACTTTCGGCAAAAATACCGTTGAGTTCGAAGGCATAGCCATAACTATTCCCGACGGATTTGAAGAAGATTCAACAATGAAAGATACGTATTTATCCACTGAAACTTCAAAAGCCGGCGACAATATTGTTTTTTCAAATCTCGGAAACGCAAAGGACGATTTTTCCGAAGAGGATATCAACGAAATGTACGAAGAACTTTTTGAAGATTTTTCGGGCTGCAAATACTTTTCAAGATATCAGATTGACGGTTACGATGCAGTGCAGTATGCCTATGATGCGTCAGTAAGTGGAGTTTCGTTTACTCAAATTCAAGTTTCTTGTATGTTGGACAAAAAAATTATTTGCATAACTTTCTCGGATTTTTCCGGCAAGAGCGAAGAAGACTTTGAAGACTCCATAAAAACTCTGCAAATTATAGAATAATGGCTTGACAACAGCCGACTTGCAGCTGCATATAGTGAATTTGTATATAAATAAAAAATAAAACTGTAAGATATTTTCATTCTTTTTTAAGAAAACCCCTTGAAATTTTTTCGTTTATCTGTTAATATTATATATGCTATCTTATAAAATTTAAAAAGTGAGGGAGGTGCAGACAAATGGCAAAGTGTGATATTTGCGGTAAGGGCGTAACTTTTGGTATTAAAGTTTCTCACTCTCACAGACGTTCCAACAGAACATGGAAGCCGAACGTAACGAAAGTTAAGGCTATCGTAGACGGCTCTCCGAAGCGTATTCACGCATGCACCCGCTGCCTGCGTTCCGGTAAGGTTACCAGAGCAGTTTAACCTAAATGGGCAAGAAGTCCCCTACCTCTTAGGTGGAGGGATGAATTGCCCGTCAGCCGCAAGGCTGACTTTTTCCTTGACAATATAAATATGTGTTGCTAAAATATACATATAGGGTTTCC
>CACWIU010000057.1 GCA_902761025.1 uncultured Ruminococcus sp.
CGCCTACAACTTCGGCATCGTCAGCGAATACAACTTCTTTTCCGAGAAGTTCGGAAAGTCTTACTGCAACTGGAGCTAAGGAGAACTTCTCTTCGGGACCGTTCTTCGGCTTGCCAAGGTGTGAGCAAAGGATAACCTTACCGCCGTTCTCAATCAGCTTTTTAATTGTCGGAAGAGCTGCGGTGATTCTGTTGTCGTTAGTAATTACGCCGTCTTTAAGCGGAACATTGAAATCGCAGCGAACAAGAACTTTCTTGCCGGCAACGTCAATGTCTTCAACTGTTCTTTTGTTTAAAGCACTCATTTTAAAAACTCCTTATCAGATAATTTTAATGATAAAATCATACGTGACTATTATACCCTATTTTGTAAAAATTTTCAATACGTGAATCAAGCTTTTTTTACAGAATGCCGATATTTTTCGGCAAGCTCTTCGGGGGCTGAATCATTTTTCAGGGCAAGCCCTGAAAAATCAACGCTTTTCTTTGAAAAGCGTAAGCGACAGGCGAAGCCTGTCGGATTCAGCCCCTGTTCAAGAGGAAAATTTATTGCCTCGACCTAAAAGCTGTTGTTAAGGTCACTCCACTTGAAAGCACGAAGCTCGCCTGAACACTGCAATTCGGGAAATTTCCACTGCCGCAGGACTTCATAAGCCGCAACTGCGACAGAATTTGATAAATTAAGACTTCTCGCCTCGTCCATCATAGGAATGCGGACTGTGGTATCGGGATTTTGAAAAAGAAGCTTTTCGGGCAGTCCGGCGCTTTCCTTACCGAAAAATAGGTAAGCTCCGTCGGGATATTCGACATCGGAGTAAACATGCCGAGCCTTTGTTGAAAAAAAGAAATATTTTCCGTTATTTTTTTTGAAAAAATCTTCAAGTCCGTCATAAATGGTAATATCCAAATATTGCCAGTAGTCAAGACCGGCGTGTTTAAGCTTTTTGTCATCAATTTTAAATCCGAGAGGCTCAATTAAATGAAGTCTTGCACCTGTGACAGCGCATGTTCTTGCAATATTGCCCGTATTCTGAGGGATTTCGGGTTCAACAAGCACGATATTTAAAACAGCCATACTGTAACAACTCCCATACTTTTATTTTCACCTACAAATTATAAGACAAAAAGGCAAATTTAACAAGACCCTCAGCCGTTAATAACCATACATTTTTTAAGAAAATAAACAAATGATATTAACGAACTCTCGGGCAGACGTTGAGTGAAAGAGAATTTTTCATTCGGAGATTTACAAATGAAGCGATTTTATATTTTAGTTTTGTATTATTTTATAAAATTATGGAGGTTAAAGCTTATGACAAAAAGCACAGTAAAAGCAATGAAAGGTGCTGCGGCAGGAGCTGCAACCGGAATGCTTGTCGGCTATTTCGGAAAAAACATGAAAGACAATAAAAAGCAAATCAAGAAAAAAACCGATAAAGCAATCGAAACAATGAGCAGTATTTTCGATACGGTTTCGTATATTTTCAAATAATTTTCCCGTCGGAGATAATTATTTTTCTTTTAGCCATATTGGCAACATGAACATCATGAGTAATAAGAATTACTGTCTTACCCATTTCATTAAGTTTCAGCAAAACCTGTAATACAATCTCACCCGAATGTGAGTCAAGATTTCCCGTAGGCTCGTCAGCCAAAATAATAGGCGGTTTAGCGGCAATAGCCCGAGCAATAGCCACTCTTTGCTGCTGACCGCCCGAGAGTTCATAAGGCTTATGATACATTCTTTTTTCAAGACCGACCATTTTCAAAGCCTTTTCAGACATTTCTTTACGCTGCTTTGCAGGAATGCCCCTGTACATAAGAGGAAGCTGAACATTTTCCAAAGCATTTAAAGCCGGAATCAAATTAAACCCCTGAAATATAAAACCAATTTTTTGGTTGCGAATATGAGCCTGCTGATTTTCAGTAAGATTTATCACATTTTTGCCGCTGATTATATAATTTCCCGAATCCGGCAAATCAAGACACCCGATAATATTCATAAGCGTTGATTTTCCCGAACCGCTGCTGCCCGTAATAGAAACTAACTCTCCCCGAGATATTTGCAATGAAATATCTCTAAGGACATGGATTTTGTTTGATTTTCCGAAATAATACTTGTTAATTTTTTCAAGTTTAATTAAATATTGCATTTTATCAGACCCTTTTTTACTTTTATTATCGACAATTCGCAGATTTTAATGTATAATAGGATAAGTAATATTCACTTGATTATTATTTGCAGATTTTTTACGAATAATCACTATATTTATTGTTCGTACGAAAGGAGTTCAAAATGCTGAAAGAAAAATGGAGTCAACTAAAAAGCGGCACGGATATACGAGGCGTTGCGACTGAGGGCGTAGAGGGAGAACACGTAAACTTAACAGGCGAAGCCTGCGAAGCTATTGTAAGTGCGTTTGCCCTTTGGCTGTCGGACAAAGTAGGAAAAGACTGCGGCGAGCTTACTGTTTCAGTAGGAAGAGATTCACGCATATCGGGACCGTATATCGCAGAAATTGTAACAAATACACTGTCAAAATACGGCGTAAAAGTGCTTAACTGCGGACTTGCGTCAACACCGTCTATGTTCATGACAACTATTGACTTAGAGTGTGACGGAGCAGTTCAAATAACTGCAAGTCACCACCCGTTTAACCGCAACGGTCTGAAATTTTTTACTCGTGAGGGCGGTTTGGAAAGCGAAGACATTACGGCTCTGCTTACGCTTGCTCAGGAAAGCAGAGTTCCCGAATACAAAACAAGCGGCAAAATTGAAGATATCGACTATATGACCGATTATTCCGCTCGCTTGCGTGACATCATCAAAACAGAAGTTAATGCCGAAGACTACGAACGCCCTCTTAAAGGCTTTAAGATTGTAGTTGACGCAGGCAACGGAGCAGGCGGATTCTATGCCGAAAAAGTACTCGCACCGCTTGGAGCAGATACTAACGGAAGCCGTTACCTCGACCCTGACGGAATGTTCCCAAACCATGTTCCAAACCCTGAAAATGCCGAGGCTATGAAGTCAATCTGCGAAGCAGTCCTCGAAAGCAAAGCCGATTTAGGCGTTATTTTTGATACCGATGTTGACAGAGGCGGAGCAGTAGACAGCAGCGGAAACGAAATTAACAGAAACAGGCTTGTAGCCGTTGCCTCTGCGATTGCTCTTGAGGGCAACGAGGGCGGCACTATTGTAACTGATTCAATAACGTCCGACGGACTGAAAGAGTTTATTGAAAAAACACTCGGCGGAAAACATCACAGATTTAAACGTGGCTACAAGAATGTTATCAACGAAGCAATTTTTTTTTTTTTTTTTTTTTTTTTCTGCCCACTGGCAATAGAAACCGAAGGAATTAACTGCCCGCTGGCAATAGAAACTTCCGGTCATGCCGCTATGAGAGAAAACTATTTTCTTGACGACGGAGCTTACCTTTGCACGAAAATTATAATAAAAATGGCAAAACTCAAACAAGAGGGCAAAACTCTTGAAGAATATGTTTCTCAGCTTAAAGAAGCAAAGGAAGAAAAAGAAGTTCGCTACAAAATCACAGAACATGATTTCCGTACATATGGCGAAAGCGTTATTGAAAAATTAAACGAATACGCACTGACACAAGAGGGCTGGACATTGGCTGACGACAGCAGAGAGGGCGTTAGAGTATCGCTCGACAAGGCTCACGGAAACGGCTGGTTCTTGCTTAGATTAAGCGTTCATGACCCGATTATGCCCCTTAACATCGAAAGCAATGACGAGGGCGGCGTTGCCGTAATTCTGGAGCAGGTAAACAAATTCATTTCTGATTGCGGCGGATTAAAGTTATGATATCTTAAAGTTTTTGCCCGGCTTTTTTTCAAAAAGCGGAACGATATATTGTTCGTAATAAAAAGGAGAGAAAAGAAATATATGGAAGCAAAGCGTGTTGTTGTTAAGGTAGGCACTTCCACTTTAACACATGAAAGCGGCAGGCTGAATCTCAGAAGAGTAGAACAGCTTGTCAAGGTACTATGCGATTTAAACAATTCGGGAAAAGAAATAGTTCTCGTAAGTTCGGGAGCAATCGGCGTAGGCGTTGGCAAGCTCGGACTCAAACAGCGTCCGAAAGAAACAAAGGACAAACAGGCTGTTGCCGCTGTCGGTCAGTGCGAATTAATGTTCATCTATGACAAATTATTCGGCGAATACAACCATAATATAGCTCAGGTACTTCTTACAAAATTCGCCGTTGATACCGACTACAAAAAACAAAATGTTGTCAACACAATGGAAACACTTATTGAAATGGGCATTATACCCATTGTCAACGAAAATGACACCTGTGCAATAGACGAACTTGACGGAGAAAACTTTGGCGATAATGACAATCTTTCCGCAATCGTTGCGGAAATTGTCAACGCCGATTTGCTGATTATGCTAACCGACATAGACGGCTTGTACACAGGGAACCCTCGCAATGATTCAAACGCTCAAAAAATTGATGTCGTTGAGCAAATTACCGATGAAATAAAAACCATGGCAGGCGGCAGCGGCTCTAACCGCGGCACAGGCGGCATGATTACAAAAATCACCGCCGCCGAACACGCAACATCTTTAGGAATAGAATGTTGTATCATGAACGGCGAACACCCGAAAAGACTTTATGATTTGTTTGACGGCAAAAAAATAGGCACGGTATTTAAAGCAAATAAAAAATAATTAAATAATGAGGTGGTTAAAATGACTACATTAGAACAAATGGGTCAAAACGCAAAACAAGCCGCTCGCTTTTTGCTTACGGCAGGAGAACTAAAAAATAAAGCTTTACTCGAAATTGCAGACGCTTTAATAGCAAATGCAGATGAGATTGTAAAAGCCAACGACATTGACATACAAATCGCACGTGAAAACAATACCCGTGAATCTTTAATTGACCGACTGACATTAACAAAAGCCCGTATTGAGGGCATGGCAGACGGCGTTCGTCAAGTAGCGGCTCTTGCAGACCCCACAGGCGTAGTTCTGAGCGGCTCTACACGTCCAAACGGACTGAGAATTGAAAAAGTTCGTGTGCCTATGGGAGTTATCGGAATTATTTACGAGGCTCGTCCAAACGTAACGTCTGACGCAGCGGCTCTTTGTCTTAAATCGGGCAACGCAGTAATTTTAAGAGGCGGCAAAGAGGCTATCAACTCCAACAAGCGCATAGCCGACATTATGCGAAACGCCATTGAAAAAGCAGGCTTGCCAAAAGACTGTATTGCACTTGTTGAAGATACTTCAAGAGCATCGTCTGTTGCTTTAATGCAGCTTTCCGAGTATTTAGACGTTTTAATTCCCCGTGGCTCTGCAAGCCTTATTAATGCGGTAGTTGAAAATTCCAAAGTTCCCGTAATTGAAACAGGCGTTGGAAATTGTCACGTCTATGTAGACGACAGCGCAGACTTAGACATGGCGACGGAAATTATATTCAATGCAAAAACTTCCCGTCCGTCCGTATGCAATGCGATTGAAACTATCCTTGTTCATAAAGACATTGCCGAAACGGCTCTGCCAAAGATAAAGGCAAAACTTGACGAAAAAGACGTAACGCTTCGCTGCTGCGAGCGTTCCGCCGCAATTCTGAGCGGCTTAAACAGAGTAGAATCGGCAACGGAAGACGACTGGTACAGAGAATATGGCGATTACATTCTTGCCGTTAAAGTAGTTGACAGCATTGACGAGGCCATATCTCATATAGCAAAGTACAGTTCGGGACACAGCGAGTGCATTGTTACTAAAGATTACGCAAATTCTCAGAAATTCACAGACGAAGTTGACTCCGCAGCAGTATATGTAAATGCGTCCACACGCTTTACAGACGGCGGCGAGTTTGGACTTGGAGCAGAAATCGGCATATCAACGCAAAAGCTTCACGCAAGAGGTCCTATGGGACTTAACGAATTAACTTCAATGAAATTTATTATTCGCGGCAACGGTCAAATTCGTTAAATTTTTTGACAAAAAAGCAGCTTATACACTAAATTTATTTTAGTGTATAAGCTGCTTTAAAATTTATATAATCTAAATAATAAGATACATCAAGGCAAGCAGCAGCGAAGGGCTTGACTTTTCTTCACTAAGCAAAGCAATCAGAAGTATAATTAAAGCTTTCTCCTTATCCGCAAGCAGAGTGTCAAGAATATCGGTATTGCCCGTTGAATTTGCCGTATTTTCCAAAGAAAAAACTTCTTGTTTTATTTCTTCATTATTATTTTCAAGAGGTTCGTTATTTAGGTCAGTCACCTGATGCAAATTTTTTTCTTGTTGAATCGGCTTTTTTTCAATAGGCGTAGTTTGATTTATTCTCGCAGTACCGCTGTAACCGTTAGTAAATCCGTTTTTCACATATTGGGGCTGAGAGCGGCGGCTGTACATTTCCTTTGCACGTTCCGCAGCTTCAGCCTGCATTTTATCCATATCGCTCAAAGTTACACCTCCGCTGTCAGAACAAATTCATAAGTCCCTGATTTCTCAAAAACGGCAAAATGCGTATAATTCGCAAAAGTTTAATTGCCTCTTCAAGCTTTTCCTGTCTTTCCGGACTTAAAAAGGGCTTAATGGCACGGAGCAGCCGCGTTGTGTCGTCCTCCTGCCTTAGTTCGTTCAGAATAGGCATAAACCTCATAGCTGTTTGTAATCCGTCAGAGCCGAGCAGGTCAAGCGGCGACGAAGTCTGAGCAGGAACAGACGGTTGACTTTGCTGTGATTTTTCAGCCGAAGAACTCACACTGTCAGCCGACTGCCCGAACAAACCGCTGAGGTTTTTAATTTGCTCAACCATTTCGGGATTGCCGAGTATTTGACTTATCTGCGAACTTAAATCACTCATTTTTATTAAGACCTCTTAAAATAGCCTGAGCCTGAGGTGTGGCGAGCAATTTTTTTGCAGCATTTTCATCGGAAAGAATTTTCTGTAACTGCTGAGCCTGCGATGGTGTAAGCTGTGAAAAAACTTGTTTCAAATTGCCTGTTTGAGCGGCTTTTTTCAATTCTTCCGGAGAAGTATTAAGCTGTTTTCCGGCAGAGTTCGCAAGGTTGTCGAGTTGTTCTCTGCTTATTTTTTCCGGCATGGACGAAGAAACACTGTTCGTATCGGCTTTATTTTTTACGGAACGACTTGCATTAAACGATGAATTTCCCCTATTGCGGTTAAAATTATTCATAATATTATGACCCCCTATGACGGTTAATTTGTTCACTGCATGGTATCATTATATGCGGAAGATGTTCGTAAAATGCAATAAAATTTATTGCCTGCATTTGCTCGTTGTAACTCTGTTTAAGTTTTTTGCCAAGCTTTTTTTCAAAAAAGCGGAAGTTTTTTGCCAAGCTTTTTTTTCAAAAAACCGGAAAAGCGAAAAACAAAAAAAGACCGCTCCTGCGGTCCTTTTTTGGGTCTAACATCTAACATCAAAATTACAAGGAAATAGCAAATTAATTATTAATTATCCTACTACGGCGTCGCCTGTGTCGCCGAGAAGATTGAAACGGAAAAGCTTACTCTCATCATCGGGATTCTCTGCGATAATGTAAGCCTCTGCGATTTTACCGCCCTCAATTAACTGTGTCAAGCCAACCAACTGGCAAAGCTTGCTCTTTAAGTTGAGGTGATCGCCCTCTTTTGTTACTAAGTATACATTACCTACGCAAGTGTCAAGCACGGCAAGGAATGCAGTAACATCAATGTCATGTAATTCAAGAATCGGTGTCATAATTATTCCTCCTTCAAATAATTCGTGCCTACTTTGATTTTTCTTCTCATTTCGGAAATACTGCAGGTTGTTTTCTTGCTTTTGTTTTTCTCTCAACCTGTAACTATATTATAGCACATTTTATGTAAATGTCAACAAAAAAATTATTTTTTATTTGTGCAATGGCGATACTCTGGTATTAAAAACACATAAATTTTATTGATTTTTTTATGCAGTTTGTTTATAAAAATTCTTTTTTAGAAAAATAAAGTTACAAAAAACAGCCTGCTTTTTATGTAATAAATCAAAAAGATATTTCAAAAAAATAACTCTTTTGTTACTTTTGCCGTTTTTAAATTTTCCGTTTTTTTACTTTATTTTTATGTTTTTATTTCTTATAAAGAATAATTTGTTAATTATATTTGTAAAAACAAAAGAAAAAAACTGTCCGTTATCAAAAAAATAACGAACAGTTTCTGGTGGACCATCAGGGACTCGAACCCGGGACCTACCGGTTATGAGCCGGGCGCTCTAACCAACTGAGCTAATGGTCCTTTTGCGACTGCCTACATATTATATCAAATTTAAAGCTGTTTGTCAATATATTTACAAAAAACTTTTACCCACTTTTTTAAAAAAAGTGGGTAAATTTTAAATTTTTAAATTATCTTAAAATTACTTAATTACTCTTACTCTGATAACACCGTCAACAGCAGCAATTTTGTCTGCTACATCAGCCTCTGTATCAATAACAGTATAAGCAACATTGCCTCTTGTATAAGTAACGGCTTCTGCGGAAACAGCCTTAATTTGAGCGGCAACAGCCTCGTCATTCTTATGAATTACAGTAACTCTTGCGCCGTTTGCCTTGTCAAGCTCAACTCTCGGCATATTAACGCTGTTAATGATTGCTCCTGTTTCAAGATACCCCTTAATCTCTTTTGCAGCCATTACAGCGCAGTTATCTTCGGATTCAGGTGTTGATGCTCCAAGATGAGGAAGCGCAATAACTCCCTGCTCACCGAGAATATCGTCTGTTGCAAAATCCGTTACATATGCCGCAATCTTGCCTGAATTGATTCCTGCAAGAATATCTGTCGAATTAACAAGACCATCTCTTGAGAAGTTCATAATTCTTACGCTGTCTTTCATCTTTGAGATTGTTTCAGAGTTAATCATAGCCTTTGTATCAGCAGTAAGCGGCACATGAACTGTGATGTAATCCGAAGCAGCGTAGATATCGTCAAGATTATCTGTTGTCTTAACAGCAGCGTCAAGTCTTGCAGCAGCAGCGGGTGTTAAGAACGGGTCATAGCCTATTACGCTCATGCCCAGCGCAACGCAGGCGTTAGCAACTAATGCTCCGATAGCGCCCAATCCGATAACGCCAAGCGTTTTGCCCATAATTTCAGGGCCTACAAATTGGCTCTTGCCCTTTTCAACCATTTTACCAACTTGGTCGCCGTTGCCTTTGAGAGTTTTTGCCCACTCAATGCCTCCGAGAACATTTCTTGAAGAAAGAAGCATACCTGTCAAAACAAGCTCTTTAACAGCGTTTGCATTTGCTCCGGGAGTGTTAAATACAACAATACCCTTGTCTGTGCATTTGTCAATCGGAATATTGTTTGTGCCTGCGCCGGCTCTTGCGATAGCAAGCAAGCTTTGCGGAAACTCCATATCGTGCATAGCGGCAGAACGAACAAGAACCGCGTCGGGAGCAGCGCATTCATCGCAAGCAGTATAATTGTCGCCAAGCTGAGCAAGACCGATTTTTGCAATTTTATTTAAAGTCAAAACATTGTACATTTTACTCATCTCCAAATGATTGGGCGCAAAGCCGTCAAAAGCTCTGCGCCGTTTTTTTTATTAAAAAAATGCCGCGCATCGTTAAGGGCTTCGCCCTTAAAACCCCACCAAAGGCTCTGCCTTTGGAATCCGCTCGCTTTTTGAAAAAAGCGAAACAAAAACTTTAAGAATTTTTCTCTTCAAAGTCTTTCATGAAAGCAACGAGCTTTTCAACGCCCTCAACAGGCATAGCGTTATAAATAGAAGCTCTCATACCGCCAACTGTTCTGTGACCTTTAAGATTTACGAAACCGGCAGCAGTTGCCTCTTTAACGAATTTAGCGTCAAGTTCCTCATTGCCTGTTACGAAAGGAACGTTCATCAAAGAGCGGTCTTCGGGAACAACAGTACCCTTGAACATTTTGGAATTATCGAGGAAATCATACAGCATAGCAGCCTTTTTCTCGTTTATTTCCTGCATTTTTTCCAAACCGCCGATTTCATTTTTAATCCACTCAAGAACGAGCTTTGCAATGTAGATTGTGTAGCAAGGCGGCGTGTTGAACATTGAACCATTGTCAGCGTGCGTCTGATAGTTAAACATTGTCGGAGTAATGTCCATTGCGTTGCCGATAAAGTCTTCTCTTACGATAACGACTGTCAAGCCTGCGGGAGCCATATTCTTCTGAGCCCCTGCGTAAAGAAGAGCAAACTTTGAAACGTCAATCGGCTTGGAAAGAATACAGGAAGAAATATCTGCTACAAGCGGAATGTCGCCTGTATCGGGGAGTTCATGATATACTGTGCCGTAGATTGTATTGTTCATGCAGATATGAACATAATCGGCATCGGGACGGAACATAGATTTGTCAAGCTTCGGGATATATGAAAAAGTTTTATCCTTTGAAGACGCAGCAGCAACAGCGTCGCCGTAGCGAGCAGCCTCTTTATAAGCCTTTGTTGCCCATTGACCGGTCAAAACGTAGTCAGCCTTTTTATTTTTTGTCATAAGGTTCATGGGAACCATAGCAAACTGTGACGAAGCTCCGCCTTGAAGGAAAAGAACCTTATAGTTATCGGGAATCTGCATAACCTCGCGAAGAAGTTTTTCAGCGTCTTTGATAATAGCGTCATAAACCTTTGAACGGTGTGACATTTCCATTACGGATTGACCGCTGCCCTCATAGTCAAGCATTTCTGCCGCAGCTTTTGTCAATACTGCCTCCGGCAGCATGGAAGGACCTGCCGAAAAATTATAAACTCTGCTCATTTGAAAAAGCCTCCAAAATAATATAAATTAAATATATAGTAAGCGACATAAATTTCTGTACTTTTGATGCTTTTGCCTGCGTACTTTTCCCCGCCGGCGGCGGGGAAAAGTACATAAATAAATGTCGTTTACTATAAGTTGAAAATCAACGGACTTTTCCGCTGATAATAAAAGTACAAAAAGTACGCATTACCATTATATTACAACTTTAATATTTAGTCAAACATTTTTATAAAAAAGCACAAAGAGAGCCGTAACGGATACTGCTCTCTTTGAAAGAAATCGTATTAGTCGCTTGTATAAGGCAAAAGAGCCAAGTGTCTTGCTCTCTTTATAGCAACGGTAAGACCTCTCTGGTGGCGAGCGCAAGTTCCTGTCACACGTCTGGGCAGAATTTTAGCTCTTTCAGAAAGGTAACGGCGAAGCTTGCCGATATCTTTATAATCAATTACTTCTACCTTATCAACGCAGAATGCGCAAACCTTTTTACGGCCCTTGCGTCCGCCTCTGCGGTTATCTCTCTCCGGTCTGTCAGCCATTTTTATCGCTCCTTTTCATCATATTTTACAATATTTTACAAAAGGATAAGCTCCTTATTCATTTTCCAATTATTATCAGAAAGGAAGATCGCCGTCTTCAAGCGGAGTATCTTCAAAATCATCGGCACTGCCGTTAGAATAAGCAGCTGCCGGAGCCGTATCCTGACGAGGCGCAGAGTTATAGCTGTTTCCGCTATTGCCGGAATAACTGTTGTTTCCTGAATAGCTGCTGCGGTTATTGTCGCCGCCATCTCTTCTGTCGCCTGTAAAGTTCACATTATTAACAATCACTTCGAAAGTATTTCTTTTGATACCGTTATTATCTGTGTACGAGCCTGTCTGAATTGAGCCGTCAACAGCAATAAGCTGACCTTTAACAAAATAACGGCAAAGAAATTCGGCAGTCTGTCGCCATGCCACACAATTAATAAAATCGGTTTGTCTTTCAGTTCCGGCCTTAGCGTAATTACGGTCTACAGCAATGGAAAAGCGACACACAGAAAGACCGTTCGGTGTGGTTCTAAGTTCGGGGGCAGCTGTCAGCCTGCCCATAAGAGCAACTACGTTCAACATAATGTGATATTCCCCCTTAGAAATTAAGCTTCTTTCTTGATGATTAAAGAACGAAGAACTCCGTCTGTAATCTTGTATCTTCTGTCAAGCTCAGCCGGGAACTCAGCGTCACTTGTGAAGTTATAAAGCACATAGTAGCCTTCTGTTTCCTTGTTAATCGGGTAAGCAAGAGCTCTTTTGCCCCACTCGTCAACGCTGTCAAGAGTGGCATGTCTTTCGATTACACCCTTAAAGTAGTCAACTACCTTTGTAATGCCTTCTTCGCCGAGTTTTGCGGAAACTACAAGAACAGACTCATAAGCGTACTGTAAGTTTTCCATATTTTACACCTCCTTTTGGACTTTGGCCCCGCCTTAAACGGAGCAAGGAGTTATTCGTCAACAGAATAACATATAAATTATACATAAACTGCTTAAAAAAGTCAAGAATATTTTTTATTTTGATTTGAAAAATTCCGTAAAATAACAAGCGTTTTTTTGTAAATTTTTTAAGATTTCTCATTAATAATGCGTTTTTATATACCAACCGGACAGTGCTGAAACAACGCCGAGAATACGGAACAAAAGAATAAAATTCTTTTTCGAATCGGGAATACAATAATCCTTAGTGGGGCATTCGGGATTAACAAACATCTTTGTAGTGTGTCCGATATCGGGATAAGCCGAACTTGATATTTTCTTTCAAATTCGTATACTTGCCCGTCCATGTGAACTACCCATTGTCTAAAGCCAATGGGCTTCCTGCTTCATCGTCCTCGTAACCTACTAACTCCACAGGCGTAAATTCGGGCTGAACCGTCCCTAC
>CACWIU010000058.1 GCA_902761025.1 uncultured Ruminococcus sp.
CAAAGGAAAATGTTTTGTCACAAGATTTGTACGCCCTTGAAACATTGGCAAAAACAGACGTATTGTGTTTGGATAAGACGGGAACAATTACAACCGGCGAAATGAAGTTTGAAAAAGTAACGCCGGTTGACGGCAATACGGAAAATATTGAAAAAATGCTTTCAATTATTGCGGCTTACTCTATGGACGGAAATTCGACTATAAACGCAGTAAAAAAAGCTTTTCCAAATAAAGTTGACTGTAATATAATCAGTAAAGTTCCGTTTTCATCGGAAAGAAAATGGTCTGCTGTTTGTACAGAAGAATTTGGAACAATTATAATGGGAGCAGCGGAAAATATTTTCGGAGATAATGCGGATTATTCTTTGCTGAGCGAGCAGGATAGAGAAAATTACAGAATAGTTTGCGTTGCCGCCGCAGAAGGCGTTATAAATGATTTTAAGCTGCCTGAAAACATTAAGCTGACAGGATATTTGCTTTTGTCAGAAGAGGTTCGCAGTCATGCAGCCGAAACGCTGAAATATTTTGAAAGTCAGGGAGTGTCATTAAAGGTTATTTCAGGCGATAACCCTGCTACCGTCAGCAAGCTTTGTCGTTCGATATTCGGCGGACAGTGCGAATGTGTGGATATGTCAAAAGTAAGTGACGATGAAATTCCTAAGATTGCCGAAACGAATCAAATTTTCGGTCGCGCAACTCCTTTGCAGAAAAAGCTTATTGTAAAGGCTCTTCGGGCAAAGGGGCATACAGTAGGAATGGTGGGTGACGGAATAAACGACGTTCTTGCATTAAAAGAGAGCGATTGTTCTATTGCTCCGGCTAACGGAAGTCCAACCAGTCGAAATATATCACGCTTGGTTTTAATGGATTCCGACTTTGGGGCTTTGCCGTACGCTGTCAGCGAGGGCAGACGTTCTATTAATAATTTACAAAACAGCGCGTCATTATTTTTGTCTAAGACTATTTTTTCTGTCATTATGACAATGATATTTATGTTTGTGAATTACGCCTACCCATTTAAACCTATACAAATGACGCTTATAAGCGCGTTAACAATCGGATTTCCTTCGTTTGTACTTTCGTTTATAAAGAACAATAAGCGTGTAAGCGGAAATTTTTTGAATAATATTATTAAAAATTCTTTTCCTGCGGCATTAACTAATATTACTATAGTAATTGCGATAGTTGTTTTGTCTGAAACAGGAAAGCTCAGCGGACAAAATACAGCGGCTGTTTGTGCGTCTGTTATGGCAGCAGTCGGGATTTTTTTAATTATAAAGGTTTACAGACCGCTTACGCCTTTAAAAACATTTGTGATATCGGTAAGTATAACGGGATTTATGACGGCATATTTGTTGTTTAAAGATTTTTTTGGATTATATATTGAATCGTTTGATACGGTTGCTATAACAGTAATTATATCTGCTTTGTTATTTAATATTCTTAATTTGCTTTTTAGCAGATTAAAACATTGAAATTTTTGTTAATATGAATTTAAAAAATTATAGTTTTCGTGAATTTTTTTAAAAGTGTCTTTACAGATTAACGGGTTTATTGTAAAATAGATATAATAATGTAAAATTTATCTTTTGGAGGATTGATTTAGTAATGAAACCAAAATATAAAAGGGTTTTGCTGAAATTAAGCGGCGAAGCGTTGGCAGGAGAAAAAAAGAGCGGTATTGATTTTGATATTGCCGCAAAATATTGCGAACCAATAAAGAAACTCAATGAAATGGGCGTGGAAGCAGCCATTGTTGTAGGCGGCGGCAACTTCTGGAGAGGCAGAAGCAGCGGAAGTATGCAGAGAACCACAGCCGACCAAATGGGAATGCTTGCAACGGTAATTAATGCTCTTGGCATTGCGGATACATTGCAGCAAATGGGAGTAGACGCTCGTGTGCAAACTGCGCTTGCCATGCCGCAGGTTGCTGAACAGTATGTCAGAAGCAAGGCAGTACGCCACTTGGAAAAGGGCAGAGTGGTAATATTCGGCTGCGGCACGGGAAATCCGTATTTCTCGACCGATACGGGAGCGGCTCTCAGAGCTATTGAAATTGATGCGGATATTATGCTTAAAGCAACTATGGTAGACGGAGTTTATGACAGCGACCCACATAAAAATCCGAACGCAGTGAAATTTGATACAATTACATTCCATGAAGTGCTTGACAAAGGTCTTGCGGTAATGGACAGCACAGCAGCATCTCTCAGCATGGACAATAATTTGTCTATATTAGTATTTAATTTAGATAATCCGGACAATATTGTCAAAGCCGTTTGCGGTGAAAACGTAGGAACGGTCGTAACAAATTAATAATTATGCTCAGAGGACTTTTTGCGGTAAGACAAGAATTTCGTCTTTTACAGACGTGTTTATTATAAATTTAAAATATTGGAGGTATTTTTTAAATGAAAGAAACATTAAAAAAGTGCGAGGAACGCATGATGAAGCGAGTAGACCATTTGGAAGTTGAGTTTAAAGAAATCAGGGCAGGCCGCGCCAATCCTAATGTTCTTGACAGAATAACGGTTGATTATTACGGAGCGCCGACAGCAATAAACGCCTTGGCAGCCGTTTCCGTAACAGAGGCAAGAACTTTAACAATTCAGCCGTGGGACGCAACAGTGTTAAGAGCTATCGAAAGAGCTATTCAGTCTTCTGATATCGGCATTAATCCGCAGAACGACGGCAAAATTATCCGCTTGGTTTTCCCGCCTTTGACAGAAGAAAGACGTAAGGAAATTGTGAAAGATATTGCGAAAATGGCAGAGGCTAAGAAAGTGCATATCCGCAATATTCGCCGCGATACGATAGACGACCTTAAAAAGCTGAAAAAGAGCGGCGATATTACCGAAGACGAGCAAAAGAAAGCCGAAAAGAAAGTTCAGGAGCTTACGGATAAGTATATCAAGAGTATTGACTCGCTTTCCGAAGCTAAGCAGAAAGAAGTAATGTCGATCTGATTGTAAAGGGCTGAAATCCGAACATTTGGGTATAATAATGGACGGCAATGGAAGGTGGGCAAAAAAGCGAGGTTTGCCAAGAAGCGCCGGTCATGGCGCAGGAGCAAAGACTTTTCGCATGATTACCCGTTATTGCAGCGACATAGGGATAAAGCATTTGACTCTTTACGCTTTTTCAACTGAAAACTGGAGAAGACCGGCGGAAGAAGTTTCGGCATTGATGAAATATTTCAAGCAGTATCTTGAAGAGGCTTTGCGTGATTTTGCAGACGATACCGTAAAAGTTAATTTTATAGGAGATATTACCGAATTTTCTCCGGAACTTCAGGAACTTATGCTTGAAAATCAGAGAATTTCCGCAGACAGAACAGGCATGGTTCTTAATTTGGCGATGAACTACGGCGGCAGAGCCGAACTTGTGACGGCTTTCAAAAAAATTGCGAAGAGCATTGAAGAGGGAAAATTGTCGCCGGACGCTATTAATGAGCAGTTAATTTCCGATTCGCTTTACACTGCGGGACAGCCCGACCCTGATTTTATTATTCGACCCAGCGGAGAATACAGAACCTCCAACTTTCTGCTTTGGCAGTCGGCATATGCGGAGTATTACATTGACGATGTTTTGTGGCCTGATTATACAAAAGAGCATCTTAACAAGGCGTTAATCGAATACTCAAAACGCAGCCGAAGATTTGGAGGTATATAAAAAAATGAAAACAAGATTAATTTCTGCGGGAATAGGCATATGTATAGCGGTGGGATTAATTATTTTGAGCGCTTACTACACATTTGTTGTGGATATCAGCTTATCAGCTATATCTGTTATGTGTCTTTTTGAGGGACTTTCGGCAAAAGGACTTAATAAAAAGCTTTCGATTGCGATTCCCAGCCTTATGTTTACATTGCTGTTTGACTTGTTTTACTCTTACTCGTTTGTGCCGCCTGCGCTTGTGTTTGTGTGGATTGCGGCGTTGTTTATGGCGATGATTTTTAATCATGAAGATTTGGTTTTTACGGATTTGTCACACGCTATTACAATGACAGTTCTTTGTACATTGGGACTTTGGACAATAATCAAAATGTATGATGACAGACGTTCAATAGTAGGACTTTTCTTTATTTTTGAATCATTGTCAACGCCATGGTTTGCAGACGGCGGAGCTTACTTTGGCGGCAGTTTTATGGGCAAAAAGAAACTTTGTCCTAAAATAAGTCCTAAAAAAACCGTAGAGGGAGCTGTTACGGGCGTAATAACAGGCATAGTATTTGCAATGTTGGTCGGATTAGGTTTTGAAAAATTCTTCTTTGCAGACGGCGTAACAGTGAATTATCTGTATCTGGCAATATTCGGATTACTTGGTTCTTTAATTTCGATTGTGGGCGATTTAAGCTTTTCTCTTATAAAAAGGAGCTGCGGCATTAAGGACTACGGTTCTCTTATTCCGGGACACGGAGGAATGCTTGACCGTTTTGACAGCGTTATATTTACTGCTCCTATCCTCATGATATTCAATATGTTTTTGCCAATAGTTGCGGAAAAGGTCGGGTGAACAGTATGACAGAAAATATATCAATTTTAGGCTCGACAGGCTCTATCGGAACTCAGGCTTTGAGTGTTTGCGAGAAATTGGGTATAAAAGTTTCCGCATTGACAGCCAACAGCAATACGGATTTGTTGGAGCAGCAAATCCGTAAGTTCCGACCGAAGCTTGCGGTCATAGGAACAGAACAAAAGGCAAATGATTTAAAATTGAGAATTGCCGATACGGAAACAAAAGTTTCTTTCGGTATAGAGGGACTGTGCGAAGCGGCAGCCGTTAAAGAAGCCGATACGGTGCTGACCTCGGTTGTAGGCATGATAGGTCTGCGTCCAACGCTCACGGCGATTGAGGCAAAGAAGAATATTGCGTTGGCAAATAAAGAAACATTAGTTACGGGCGGCAGTCTTGTAATGAAGAAAGCTAAAGAAAACGGAGTAAATATTTACCCCGTAGACAGCGAGCATTCGGCAATATTTCAGTGTTTGCAGGGCTGTCCTGACAAAAAAATGCTGAAACGGCTGATTCTTACGGCGTCGGGAGGACCTTTTTTGGCAGAACCCTTGAAGAATTAAAGCAAGTTACCGTGGAACAGGCTCTTAATCATCCGAATTGGAGCATGGGAGCAAAAATCACAGTTGATTCTGCAACCATGATGAATAAAGGACTTGAAATAATTGAAGCGCGCTGGCTGTTTGATATGCCTGTTGAAAAAATAGATGTTGTCGTACATCGTGAGAGTGTGATACATTCCATGATAGAATATACCGACAATTCTGTAATAGCTCAGTTAGGCGTTCCCGATATGAAAATTCCTATTCAGTATGCGTTGACATATCCGCAGCGTGTTCCGTGCGATGTGGAGCAGTTGAATTTAACAAAACTATCTTCGCTGACGTTCTTTGAGCCTGATTCGGAAACGTTCAAGTGTATGAGAGCTTGCAGAAAGGCTATGGCATTGGGCGGAACTGCTCCTGTTTTGGCAAACGGAGCAAACGAAGCTGCGGTAAAGCTGTTCTTGGAAAAGAAAATTTCTTTTACTGATATAGGCGATTTGGTATGGAATTCTATGACGGCAATTCCTGTTAAAGAAATCAAAGAATTGAGTGACATATTGGAAGCAGACAAAGCGGCTCGTCAATTTGTAACCGACAGTATTTGAAAGGACTTGATTTTATCACAAAAGCTGCATTAATTATTATAGGAGTACTGATTTTTGAGTTAATCATCTTCATTCATGAATTTGGTCATTTTATAACAGCCAAAAAATTTGGAGTACAGGTAAATGAATTTGCGTTGGGAATGGGACCTAAAATTCTGAAATTTCAGAAAGGCGAAACGCTTTACAGTTTGCGTTTGTTTCCTATCGGCGGATTTTGTTCCATGGAGGGAGAAGACGGAGAAAGCGACAGCGAGGGAGCTTTCGGAAAAAGACCCGTATGGCAAAGAATGATTATAGTGTTGGCCGGAGCGTTCAACAATATTGTTCTTGGCTTGATAATGACAACTATTTTAATGGCTCAGTCGCCTTATTTTTCTTCAACGACAATTTCCGAATTTGTACAGGTGGCGTTTACTTCAAAATCGGGACTTCAAGCCGGTGACCAAATCTTAGACATAGGCGGATATCGTATAGACTGTTCAAGGGATATTTCTTTTGCGTTGGCAATGATTCCGATACAAAAGGTTGACGGACACGACTTTTCGATATATAAAGAAGACTGCGGTTTTACGCTTGTTCGTCAATACACATCTCTCAAAGCGGAAGATTACACAGAAGAAGAACTAAAAGCAGTCACAACAGCTTTTAACGACGGAATAGAGAAACTAAATGTATGCAATTCTGTTGAAGAAGCCGACAAAGTAACAGAAGAAACGCTTGCAAAGGTGAACGAGCTTGCAAAAATAAATTATACTCCACCTGAAAGCGAGTTTATGCCCGAAAGACAACGTTTCAGAACAGATGTAACAGTTCTGAGAAACGGACAAAAGACATTGCTGCAAGACGTTGATTTTTATACTTACAAAGGCGATGACGACAAGCCGTCTGTCGGTATAGATTTCACGGTTACTTCGATTAAAAAGACATTTGGAACTCTTATATCGGAATCGTTTAAAAGTACGCTTTCTGTTGTTAGAATGATTTGGAAAAGTCTTTTGGGGCTTGTTACTGGAACTTACGGTATGAATGACATAGCGGGTCCGGTAGGAGCGGCTTCGGTAGTAACTCAGGCAGCTCAGGCAGGTTTGGAAACAAGTTTTCTTGATGCAGTGAATAACATTGTGTTCATGTTGATGATTATTACGGTAAATTTAGGTATTGTAAACCTAATGCCTCTTCCTGCATTGGACGGAGGACGTTTCTTGTTTATGGTTGTGGAAGTGATTATCAGGCGTCCTATTCCGGCAAAATACGAGGGCTGGGTTCATGCGGCAGGATTTTTATTGTTGTTAGGTTTTATTGCGGTTGTTACTGTAAATGATATTATCCGTCTTGTGACGGGCGGTTAACGGCTGCAAACCTTGCCTGCTTTTAGTGAGTTAAGAGCAAGGCGAAGCCTTTTAAAGTTTTTTGTCCAACTTTTTTTCAAAAAAGTTGGAAGGGCAAAGTTCTTAAATATAAAGAGGTGACAAAATGGGCAGCAAGATAAAAGTAAAAGCCGGCAATGCGGAAATTGGCGGCGGTGCGGCAATTACTGTGCAGTCTATGCTAAATGTGCCGTCCACCGATATTGAAAACAGCGTAAAACAGGCGGTTCGTCTTGAAGAAGCCGGCTGTCAAATTATCAGAATTGCAATTCCCGATAAAGAGGCAATTAAACTGATAGACGCAATTAAGCAAAAAATAAGCGTTCCGCTTGTTGCGGACATTCATTTTGATTATCGGCTTGCTGTCGAAGCGGCGGCGGCAGGCATTGACAAAATCAGGATAAACCCGGGCAATATAGGAAGCGACGACAGAGTGCATGCCGTTGTAAATGCTTGTCGTGTCAGAAATATTCCCATTCGTATCGGAGTAAACTCGGGGTCGCTTGAAAAGGATATTCTCGCAAAATACGGTTCTCCAACGGCTGAGGCGCTTTGCGAGAGTGCAATTTATCATGCGTCATTGCTTGAAAAATTTGATTTTCACGATATTGTGCTTTCTATGAAATCATCTACTGTAAAAACTATGATAGAAGCGTATGAGCTTGCGGCGGAAAAATGCGATTATCCTCTTCACCTTGGCGTTACCGAAGCAGGAACGGAACGCATGGGACTGATAAAGTCAGCCGCCGGCATAGGTTCTCTGTTGCTTAAAGGAATAGGAGATACAATAAGAGTATCTTTGACTGATGACCCTGTAAAAGAAGTTTATGCCGCAAAAGATATTCTCAGAGCGATTGATATTGACACAAGCGGCGTTAAGTTCATTTCTTGTCCCACATGCGGAAGAACAAAAATTGATTTAATCTCTATTGCAAACGAAGCGCAGGAGCGTTTGAAAAACTGCGATAAAAATATTACAGGGCGACGGCGTAGGCTTGATTTTTAAAAAGGGAAAAACTATAAAAAAAGTACCGGAAAACGAACTGCTTGATACGCTGATGTCGGAAATAGAAAAAATGTAATCTATCGAGAGTTTTCTTAAAAAGGAGATTTACTTTGAGTACGATTCTAAGTGTTTTTGGAGCATATGTTCCAAAAGATTTGATAGAAAATATTCAATCGGGCATAGTTAATCATATAAATATAAACAAACAGTCACAGTCGATGACTGTTTCTGTTTTCTTTAACGAAATCGTTCCGCAGTCTGATATTTTGCAAATGGAAAGAACATTGATGAAATCTCTTGAACTTTCAAGCGTAAGAATTAGCCCGTCTTTTCCGTCAGAACTTTTTACGGCTGATTATTTTCAGGAAATAGTAGTTCATCTTAAAAGAGATAACGCAACTCTTAACGGCACATTTAAAGATGCCGAAGCAAGGATTGAAAACGACCGTTTCATTATAACTCTTTATCACGGCGGAGAAGCTGTTATAAAAGGTCAGAATGCGTCAATGCTTATTTCAAATGCCATATACAAAATGTTTGGCGTCAGATATAAAGTTGAATTTTCGGGAATTACGGTAATGAGCTTGGATAACGAAGCTTATATCGAAATGCAAAATCATATAGAAGAACAAAAAATTCGTGAAGATAATACTGAAAAAATTGAACGTCACGAAGAAGTTATGCAGTCAGCCGACAGCCGCCATGAAAAGACTGCGAAAGCCGCTCCCGAAATTGAAATAAGAGAGGGAGATACGTTAAATCCTGTTTTGGCGTCAAAGTCTTTCAAGCCGCTTTTCGGACGCGCAATTACAAAAGTAAACACAGTTCCAATAAATACAGTTTCGGAAGAAACGGGCAATACTATGATTTGGGGCGATATATTTTCCATTGACATACGAACTACAAAGGACGGAAAAAAATATATTGTATCTTTCCTAATCACTGATTATACAAGCTCGATTAAAGTAAAAATTATAGAAAGTATTGATAAATGCAAACCTCTTGACATTTTGAAATCGGGAACAACTATTATTGTTAAAGGCGATATTCAATACGATAAATATGACAATGAAATTATTATGCACGCTGACAGTATATCTACGGGTGAAAAGGTAAAAATAGTAGATAAAGCTCCTGTAAAAAGGTGCGAACTGCATCTGCATACAAATATGTCTGATATGGACGGCGTATCTTCGGCGGCAGACTTGATTAACAGGGCTTACGAATGGGGCATGCCTGCCATTGCGATTACAGACCACGGAGTAGCGCAAGCTTTCCCCGAAGCTATGAATACAGTTAACGCCATTAAGTCAAAAGGCGGCAGTATTAAAGTAATCTACGGAACAGAAGCATATTTCGTTGACGATACTAAATCCGAGATGAGCAAGCCTTTTGAGGGTGAGGACGTTATCTGCGAAAACTGTTCCATGCTGCCCGAAGAAGAATTAAAGAATTTAAAAACATATCATCAGATTATTCTTGTTAAGAATTTAACGGGCTTAAAAAATCTCTATAAACTTATTTCTTACGCTCATTTGAATTATTTTTACAGAAAGCCTCGTATTCCGAAATCTGTACTTATGCGTCATCGCGAGGGCTTAATTATAGGCAGTGCGTGCGAAATAGGAGAACTGTATCATTCCATTGTAAAAAGAGAAAAGTCCTATGAAGAATTAAAGGAGATTGCGTCTTTTTACGATTATCTTGAAATACAGCCATTAGGCAACAATATGTTTATGGTTCGCAATAATACTGTTAATTCCGAAGATGATATTATTGAATTTAATAAACTGGTTATAAAGCTGGGCGAAGATTTAAACATACCCGTTGTGGCAACATGTGACGTTCATTTTATGGACCCTTATCAATCAGAGTACAGAAAAATAATAATGCACGGAAAGGGTTTTCCCGACGCTGACCAGCAAGCTCCGCTTTATTTCAGAACTACTAAAGAAATGCTGAAAGAATTTGAGTATTTGGGCGAGCAAAAAGCTTATGAAATTGTAGTGGAAAATACTAACAAGATAGCCGATATGGTAGAAGAAATAAAGCCTATTCCGGACGGAAATTTCCCACCGTTTATAGACGGAGCGGAAGAACAGCTGACTACAATTACATGGGAAAGAGCAAAGAAAATTTACGGTGACCCATTGCCTGAAATTGTAAAAGCAAGACTTGACAGAGAGCTTGGCTCAATTACGAAGCACGGATTTTCCGTATTGTATATGACTGCTCAAAAATTAGTGGCAGATTCCGAAGCTCACGGATATTTAGTAGGTTCAAGAGGTTCTGTCGGCTCGTCATTTGTGGCTACGATGTCGGGCATATCCGAAGTAAATCCGCTTTGTCCGCATTATATATGTCCGAATCCCGACTGCAAAAACAGCGAGTTTATAACAGACGGAAGCTACGGTTCGGGGTTTGACCTGCCCGATAAGAATTGTCCTAAGTGCGGCACGCCTTACCACCGTGACGGTCACGAAATACCGTTTGAAACATTCCTTGGATTTGACGGAGATAAAGTTCCGGATATTGACTTAAACTTTTCGGGAGAATACCAGTCGCACTCTCACAGATATACGGAAGTTCTTTTCGGAAAAGAAAATGTGTTCAAAGCCGGCACAATAGCTACTGTAGCTGAAAAGACCGCATTGGGATTTGTGAAAAAGTTTGCCGAAGAAAAAGATAAAGTATATCATAGAGCGGAAGAACAGCGTCTTGCGGCAGGCTGTACGGGAATTAAGAGAACAACGGGTCAGCACCCGGGCGGAATGGTTGTTGTGCCGAGGGGTATGAGCGTATTTGACTTTTGTCCTATACAGCACCCGGCTAACGACATGAAGTCGGACAATATCACAACGCACTTTGATTTCCATTCAATTCACGATACAATTTGCAAGCTTGACGAGCTTGGACACGATGTGCCGACAATATATCATTACTTAGAAGAATTTACCGGCATAAGCGTAATGGACGTATCAATGAGCGATAAAGAAGTAATGTCACTGTTTACGTCTACCAAGGCATTAAAGATAAAGCCCGAAGATATAGACTCGCAGACGGGAACATTTTCACTGCCCGAGTCGGGAACAAGCTTTGTGCGTCAAATGCTTGTGGAATCCCAGCCAAAGACTTTTTCGGATTTGCTGCAAATATCGGGACTTTCTCATGGAACCGACGTATGGATTGGCAATGCGGCAGACTTAATAAAAAACGGAACTTGTACCATTTCGGAAGTTATAGGAACTCGTGACAGTATAATGACATACTTGCTGCATAAAGGGCTTGAGCCTAAAATGGCTTTTAAGATAATGGAAATTGTGCGTAAAGGCAAAGCGACAAAGCTGCTTACGGAAGAACATATTAAAGCTATGAAAGAACACAATGTTCCCGATTGGTATATTGATTCTTGCATGAAAATTAAATACATGTTCCCAAAAGCACACGCAGCGGCTTATATGATTTCAACGTTGCGTCTGGGTTGGTACAAGGTACACGAGCCTGTTGCATATTATGCGGCTTATTTTACGGTTCGCGGCGAGAGTTTTGACGCTGAATCAGCGCTTGCGGGAAAAAAAGCCGTAGAAGAAAAAATAAGAAATATTATGAATAAAGGAAATTCTGCCACGGCAAAAGAAAAAACTGACCTTGCCACACTTCAAATTGTGAATGAAATGCTTGCAAGAGGTATAAAAGTGCTGCCAATAAATATTTATAAATCCGAAGCGAAGAAATTCGTAATAGAAGACGGTGCGTTGAGGCTTCCTTATTCTTCAATGCCGGGCATAGGCGAAGCGGCTGCGGAAAGTCTTGTTGAAACGGCAAGACAGGGAAATTTCATTTCTATTGAAGATATTCAAGTTCAAGCTAAGGTATCCAAAACCATAATAGACATGTTAAAGAGCGTAGGGGCTTTTGGAGATCTTCCCGAATCAAACCAGATGTCGCTTTTCTAACAGCCAAAAGATTTTTTGGAAATTGTGTTTTGATAAGTTTTGAGAAATTTTGAAAAATTTTGTAAAGAAATTTGTAATAAAAGTTAAATTTAAAGCTATCTCTTTACATTTTCCAAAATTTGATATATTATATAATGTGTGATATCCAAAAGACGGAGGAGGCGTTGAATTGTCAAAAAGTGTTTTTAAATCAATAGTAATGCTTATTGCTTTTGCGGGTATAGTTGTTTTGCTGCTTACAAAGCTTGATATGATTGCTTTGGTTTTTAAAAAGATTTTTGCGGTGCTTACTCCGTTTTTAGTTGGATTTATAGTTGCGTATGTTCTCAATATTCCATATCAGTTTTTTATGAACAAGGCTTTTAAATTTATGGATAAGCCGCCTAAGGAACAAAAAAATAAATTTGACGAGTTTTTGGCAAAACTGCATAAGCCGTTGTCATTGATTATGGCATACGCAATACTTTTTGCAGTGGTAATTTTTCTTTTAAGTATAATGATTCCTCAGATTACAACGAGTTTGCAGGGAGTTATTGATAACTTTGGACTTTACTATACGTCTTTTCAAGATTGGGTGTTTAAAGTAGCGGCAAAATTCGGCTTTGAATATGATGTGATGTCAGATATTTTTGCCGACATTAACTCGTTTATAGCTCAATATACGGGCGGCGGCACTACGGACGCCAACAGCGTTATTGATATGGGAACAATTTTTTCGGGTATTACAAATTATTTGTTTCCTCATATATTTGATTTTACAAAGAATTTATACAATGTTGTATATAATATTACTTTAAGTTTAATTGTTTCGATTTATTATCTTGCTAATAAAGAAACGTTGATGAATCAAGTGAAAAAAATCACCTACTCTGTAGTACCGCAGAAATTTCTTGGCAAGCTGCTGAGGATTGTTGACCTTTGCAATAACAAAGTTGGTAAATTCTTGTACGGAAAAATTATAGACTCTACTATAATTGGACTTTTGTGTTTTATTACGCTTACGATTTTCGGGATTGAATATGCCGTTTTGTTAAGCGTTATTATAGGCATAACTAATATTATTCCCTTTTTCGGACCCATTATAGGAGCGATTCCGGGAGCGTTGCTGCTGCTTATGATTGACCCTATACAAGCCTTGATTTTTGCTATAATTATTATTGTTTTGCAGCAGCTTGACGGTAATTTAATAGGACCGAAGATTCTTGGCAATCAGCTTGGTATTTCAGGCTTTTGGATTATGTTTTCGGTACTTGTCGGCGGCGGTTTGTTTGGGTTTATGGGACTTTTAATGAGCGTGCCTATTTTTGCGGTAATTTATTTGCTGCTTGGAGAAAAGGTAAACGGCAGACTTGTGACGCTTGGTTTTGCTACCGAAGAAACAGTCAGGGTAGACCCTTTGCCGAAAGTTGCGTATGAAGACGGTCATATTATCGCCGATGACGAATCAGAAGACGATATGTTGTTTGACGAAGACGACGACGACTACTTCGACTTTTACGATGAGAGTACAGAGTAAATAATTAATAAACGACTGAGTGAATATTCGACAGGATATTCACTTGGTTTGTCATGTAGGGGTAAATATCGTGAAGAATTTATTGGACAGAATCAATTCCGAATTAGAAAGACTTTCAAAAAGACAAAGGCTGATAGCCGAATATATAATCGAACACTATGATAAAGCCGCATATATGACCGCTTCGAAGCTTGGGGAAACGGTAGGCGTCAGCGAATCCACGGTTGTTCGTTTTGCCGTCGAAATCGGATACGAGGGTTATCCCGAACTGCAAAGAGCCATGCAGGAAATGATTCGAGATAAACTGACGTCCGTACAAAGGATAGACGTTGCTTCCGACAGGATAAATTACGAAGATGTTCTGTCAAGCGTCTTGAACCAAGACATAAAGCTCATAAAAAAGACCATGGAAGAAAATAATAACGAATCGTTTGTAAGAGCCGTTGATTATATTGTAAAAGCACGCACAATATATATTTTTGCGGTAAAAAGTTCGTTTGCATTGGCACGTTTTTTGGGATATTATTTTGAATTGATTTTTGGAAATGTAAAAATTATCGAAACAACAAGCAAAACTCAAATGTACGAACAGCTTTTCAGAATTGATAAGCAAGATGTAATGATTGGAATTAGTTTTCCCCGTTATTCTTCTTCCACAATGGAGGCAATGCAGTTTGCCTCTCAGCAGGGGGCAAATGTAATAGCCATTACGGACAGCATGACATCTCCGGTAACAAAGCTTTCGGATTGCGTTCTTATTGCTAAAAGCGACATGGCGTCGGTCGTTGATTCGCTGGTAGCTCCTCTGAGTCTGATTAATGCTTTGATTGTAGCCACAGTAGAGCAAAAAAAAGACGAAGTGACGCAAACGTTTAAACAGCTGGAAAATATTTGGGACAGATACGACCTTTATGTAAAAAATGGGGAGAAAAAAGCCGATGAATAAAAAAAGCTTAATTATAGTAGGCGCAGGAGCGGCAGGCTGTATGGCTGCAATTACCGCAGCTCGCAGAGGCGTAAAAGTTACTATATTTGATAAAAACGAGAAAATCGGCAGAAAGCTTTTAATTACCGGCAAAGGCAGATGTAATGTTACAAATAATTGCGACAGAGATACTTTGATAAAATCTGTTCCCACAAACAGCCGATTTCTTTACAGCGCGTTTTCGGCATTTACTCCGCAGGATACTATGCAGTTTTTTGAAGAAAACGGAGTGCCTTTGAAAACCGAAAGAGGAAACAGAGTATTTCCTGTGTCAGACCGTTCAATAGATATAATTGACTGTTTGTTTAAGCAGCTGTGTCAAAACGGAGTTAAATTAGTCAACGAAAAAGTAACGGAACTTATAATTGAAGACAGTCAGGTGTTGGGCGTCAAAACCGAAACAAGGGCTTATTATTCGGACAGTGTTCTGCTTGCGTGCGGAGGGTGTTCGTATCCGCAGACAGGTTCGGACGGTTACGGTTATACGCTTGCTCAACAAGCGGGGCATACAATTTCTGAACCTGTTCCGTCATTAGTGCCGATAGTTGTAAATGAAACATGGTGCAGTGAGTTACAGGGGCTTTCTTTGAAAAACGTTTCTTTAAAAGTCGTTGACAGTAATAAAAAGAATGTGTATTCGGATTTTGGAGAAATGCTTTTTACGCATTACGGGATTTCAGGACCTTTAGTGTTAAGCGCAAGTTCTCATATTAATATAAAAAAATCAACCGAATATGAATTTATTATTGATTTAAAGCCGGCATTGACAGAGGAACAGCTTGATAAAAGAATTTTAAGAGATATAGAAAAAAATATAAATAAAGACATAATTAATTCTTTAGACGAGCTGTTGCCGAAAAAATTAATACCGATAGTTATAAATTTATCGGGAATAGATATTCGCAAAAAATGTAATGAAATAAAGAAAGAAGAAAGAAAAAAACTTTTGTGTGTTCTGAAAGGATTAAGACTTACATTTAAAGAATTTCGTCCGATAGAAGAGGCTATTATAACTTCGGGCGGTGTGTCTGTTAAGGAAATAAATCCCAAAACTATGCAGTCAAAACTAAAGTCGAATCTATATTTTGCCGGAGAGATTATTGATGTTGACGCATATACGGGCGGTTTTAATTTGCAGATTGCTTTTTCAACGGGTTTCCTTGCAGGAAGTTCATGCTAACTTTAAAATGCTCTGCCGTTTTTAGAGTGTTAAATTATAGTGAAAAAATAATGAGGTGTAAAAATGATTTCGATAGCAATAGACGGTCCTTCGGGAGCAGGAAAAAGCTCCATATCAAAAAGCGTTGCCGATAAGCTTGGATTTATTCACGTTGATACGGGAGCATTATACCGTTCTTTGGCATATATTGTTCTTAAAAAAGGCATAAGTGCCGATGACGAAATTTCTTTAAAAAATTTGTTAAAAACGACGAAAGTTACTATCGAGTATGTTGACGGAGTTCAAAAAGTGTTCGTCAATGCCGAAGATGTGTCCGATAAAATACGCTCCGAAGAGGTTTCCATGATGTCTTCCAATATCTCAAAAAAGCCGATTATACGCGAATTTTTGCTTGATTTGCAAAGACAGCTTGCACAGGAAAATAACGTCATTATGGACGGCAGAGATATAGGAACAGTAGTGCTTCCTAATGCCGATGTTAAGATATTTTTGACCGCTTCTCCCGAAAAAAGAGCTGAAAGAAGATTTAAACAAATACTTGAAAAAGGAGAAAAAAAGGAGTATAATAGTATTCTGAAAGATATTATCCAACGTGATTATCAGGATTCACATCGTGAGATTGCACCGCTGAAGCCGGCAGAGGATTCTGTATTTGTTGATACGTCCGACTTGACATTTGAAGAGTCGGTTTTAAAAATAACAGAAGTGATCGGAGCTAAAATATGAAAAAAAAAGATGCCTTTTATTACGTGGTTCGGGGTTTGTGCAAAGCGTTTGTGAAAATATTTTATCCGTATGAAATTCAAAACGGGGGTAAATTGCCTGAGAATCAAGGCGTTATAGTTTGCAGTAATCATCTTTCGTTGGTAGACCCTGTTTTTCTGAATGTTACTTCTAATCGTATGCTGCACTTTATGGCTAAAAAGGAACTTTTCAGAAATAAGCTTTTTGGAGCGATAATTTCAAAATGCGGAGCTTTTCCGGTTGACAGGGGTCACGATGGCGGCAAAGCTATCGGAAAAGCCGAGGAATTGCTCAACGATGACAACTGTATAGGCATATTTATCGAGGGAACACGTTCCAAAACGGGAGATTTGGGGCGAGCTCATTCCGGCGCTTTGGTTATTGCCTATGAAACGCAGAAACCCATTGTTCCTTGTTGTATTACGGGAAAATCAGGTTTGATAAAGCCTTTTAAAAAGACAAAAATCGCATACGGCGAGCCGTTGTCTTGCCAAGATTTGGGAATATGCGAAGGCACTTCGAAAGAGTATCGCGCCGCAGGCAAAATCATTATGCAAAAAATTGCGGAGCTTCGCAGTAAGCACAGAGAAGAATTTGACGGTAAGAGTTGATAAAATGGAAATTACAGTTGCAAAAAGCGCAGGTTTTTGTTTTGGTGTTAATCG
>CACWIU010000059.1 GCA_902761025.1 uncultured Ruminococcus sp.
ATCAAACATGAGTAGATTTATTATCGAAAATGGACACGGTGAACAAGGAATGGAACATAAAAGTTGTTTTTATAACTTTTTATAAGTTTTCAGTAACGGTGAATAATTTTGCGTATCTTAGTTGTTTTTACGGGCGGTACTATTGACAGCACTATTAATAATGGCTTTGCCGACATAGGCAAAAATCCTGCCGCTCAATTATTGCGGCTTTGCAGTCGTAATGCCGATTTTGAGTGCGTTTCTCCTTTTAGTATACTTAGCGAAAATGCAAATTGCAGCACATTATCCGATTTATGCTCTTTTATGCTCAATGTTGATTACTCGCTTTATGACGGCGTAATTGTTACGCATGGAAGCGATACCCTTGCTTATTCTTCGGCTATGCTGGGTTTGGTTCTGTCATGGGTGGAAATTCCCGTTGTAATTACTGCCGCTAATTACCCGCTGTCAATGCCCCAAAGCAACGGCAATGAGAATTTTAATGCCGCCCTCGATTTTATCGCCGATTTCGCAAACGGCTGTCATAAAAATACCGGTGTGTTTACTGTTTGGAAAAATGATGACGAGCCTGTCAATGTCCATATTGCTTGCAGACTTAATCAAGCGGATAATTTTTTAGACAGCTTTTCTTCTTATTGCGGAGTTCCTTTCGGTATTGTATCCAACGGGCATTTTATACGCACTGAAAGCGTTAAAAATCCATTGTTTGCCAAGCCTTGCAGAGTTACCGAGTTCTTGCGTGGGAAAAAACTTCGCTTTAACAACAATGTCTTGCTTTTGCATAGCTATGTCGGTCTTGACTTCAATGCTCTTAGTTTGAAAGGCAAATCAGCCGTTTTATTAAAACTCTATCATTCAGCCACTTTTTGTTCGCAAGGCGAAAATACTTCTTTTCCTGATTTTGTCAGCCGATGTTGTAATGAAAATGTCGATGTCTATGTTTACCCCGCTAAAAAATCCGATTATCTTTACGGTTCGTCAAAAAATCTTGATGACAAAAAAATACGTTTTCTTTATAATGTTAACACTCCTGCCGCTTACGCTAAACTTTTGCTTGCTTACAATATCGAACCTGAAAAACAAAATGTGATTATTAATTTTAAAATTTAAATTTTTGTATGTATAAAATCACAATAAAAACCAATAATATTAATTGATATATTGTGCAGTTTTTACGATTATTACAAATTTGATTAAAAAGGGTTGCATTTCTGTAACAAATTGGTATAATAATAGTAGTTAAACTTTACAGACGTGTAACAATTATACAGGGGGGTTATTAAAATGTCCTACTTCGAACAAGACGACAATTTGGAAGTAACGCAGGAAATGCTTGATAATTTTGCGTCTGATTATTCCTCGGATTATTATAATACCGCTGAGAATGACAAGACGCTTGAACAGATTCGCGAAGAACGTATTGCCCGTCAGGAAGAAAAAAAGCTCCTGAAAAAACAGGAAAGACATTCAAAATTTATAAATTCATTCATGCCTTTTATGGCTTTTGTACTTTTAGTAAGTACGGTTGCTTATATGAACTCTTTACAATTCGGTTTGGAAATTTCTTACAACGACAAGCCGATTGGAATTGTTGAAAATGCTGATGTTATTAACGAAGCTACGGGTATTATTGACAGCCGCATTATTAACAAAAGCCTTGACACTTTAGAGGACGAGCCGCAATATAAAGTGGCTATTGTAACGAATACTTCCGACTTTCAAAATTCTACCGAGCTGAGCCGCTCAATTATCGCAAATGACAATGTTCTTGCGGACGAGATATGCGGAGTTTTTGTTGACGATACTTTTGTCGGAGCTGTCGAGAATATCGAGGACGCAGAAGAAGTTCTTCAAAGCCTTAAAGACGCCGAAAGAAAAAGACAAGCTGATTTGGGCGATATAGAAAGCGTTGATTTTAATACCAATGTTTCGCTTGAAACGGGTCTTTACGCAAAAAGTTCCATTGTGGACAAGTCCGTTTTGAAAGAGCGTTTGGAAAACAACGTTGAAATTACTTATCGCGTTACGATTCTTGAAGAGCAAAATGTAAAAATCCGATACAAAACAGAATATGTTGTTGACAGTACAAAACCCGAAGGCTTTGAAAAAGTAACAACGCAAGGACAAATTGGAGAGGGTATTGCGACAAACAGAGTTGAATATATCGACGGAATTAAAATTTCAGCCGAGCATATTAAAGTTGTCGCTACTAAAAAGCCGATTAACGAAGTTATTACAGTTTCCGCAGACAGCGAACACGCCGCAGAAGCTAAAATGCCCGATTCCGATACAAATAAAAATATAGATAAAACTACAGAAAAAACTACGGATAAAAACACAGATAAAGATACTGATTCAACCGACACCGACAGTCAAGAGAAAAGCAGCGGTACGGAAAATGTCAAAGCGGATACTGATAAAAGCAATGACAATGTTTCCGATACCGACACCGATACATACGCAGGCACAGACACTGATACGCAGCAAACGTCTGAAACAGAACAAAAGCAAGCGTCACAATTTGTATGGCCTGCTCCAACTTGCGGTTCAATTACTAATGATTTCGGATATCAGGGAGAAAAACTTCACAAGGGTATTGATATTTCGGGATATGCCGCAGAGGGTCAGCCCGTAGTGGCTGCCGCAAGCGGTTATGTAACTGCGGCGGTTATAGACCATGGTTCGGAAAATTACGGTTGTTATTTAGTTATTGACCATGGGAACGGTTATCAGACATTGTACGGACAGTGCAGCGATATCTATGTTTCGGCAGGAACTTACGTTGAACAAGGTCAGTCCATTGCTGCCATTGGCTCGACAGGCGACGCCACGGGACCCAATCTTCACTTTGAAGTGATTGAAAACGGTCAATACGTTAATCCGATTAACTACTTATATTAAGATAAATAACCCCAAAACAAGCAGGAAAGGACGTTTGAACAGCGTCCTTTCCTTGCTTGTTGTTGAGCAATATATCGTTAAGGGCTTTGCCCTTAAAAACCCACCAAAGGCGTTGCCTTTGGAATCCACCCGCTTTTTGAAAAAAGCGGGGCAAAAACTTTAATTTGATTTGATGTAACCCCTGTTAAAGTTTTTTGCCAAGCTTTTTTTCAAAAAATCGGAAAAAAGCGGAAAAAAACATTGCACTTTATGGGAAAATGGTTTATACTAATACTATGTGGAATTTTTTTGTTGTACCTTAATTAATTAAATTCAAAGGTGCTTTGTATTACAAAAGGAGTGCTACCATGAATGTCAAAATTATAGGAACAGGAAGCTACGTTCCTGATAATGTGGTCACTAATGATGACCTTTCCAATCTCGTTGAAACTTCCGACGAGTGGATA
This sequence comes from uncultured Ruminococcus sp., assembly GCA_902761025.1. GTDB lineage: Bacteria > Bacillota > Clostridia > Oscillospirales > Acutalibacteraceae > RUG592. The sequence continues at coordinate 3,348 of CACWIU010000059.1, forward strand.
ACAAAACGTGTCGGCATTAAAGAAAGAAGAGTCAGCGTTAACGATACAACTCTTGATATGGGCTACAAGGCTGCTTTAGACGCCTTGGAAAATGCAAATGTCACTTCTGCCGATATAGACCTTATTATTGCGGCTACTATTTCAAGCGATGCCGCTTGTCCCTCTCTTGCCTGCATGATTCAAAATAAAATAGGCGCGTCTGATTGTATGGCTTTTGATGTAAGCGCCGCTTGTTCGGGCTTCCTGTTTGCTCTTGAAACTGCCATGGGCTATATAGAAAGAAAAAAAGCTAAGAAAATTTTACTCGTTTGTGCCGAAAGAATGAGCAAGCTTTTAGACTGGTCAGACAGAAGCACTTGCGTTATTTTCGGCGACGGCGCAGCCGCTGTTGTCCTTGAGGCGTCCGAAGACGGTTACTACGAGTCTGTTATACACGCTAAAGGCGGCAATGATGTTATAAATATTCCTGCCAAAGACGGCTGTTCGCCTTTCTATAAAGTAGAACCCGAACACCCCTATCTCTTTATGAACGGTCAGGCTACTTTTAAATTCGCTGTTAAATCTATCGCTCACGATGTTAAAGAACTTATGGAAAAAACAGGCTTAACTCAGGACGATATCGCTTTCGTTATTCCACATCAGGCGAATAAGCGTATAATCGATTCCGCTCAGCCTAAAACGGGTATCTCGTTGGACAAGTGGTATATGAATATAGAACGCTTCGGCAATGTTTCGGGCGCAAGTATTCCAATAGCTTTGAACGAAATGAACCGTAAAGGCATGCTAAAAAGCGGTGATAAAATTTTATTTACTGCTTTCGGCGGCGGTTTGTCAAGCGGTGCGGTAATTTTGGAATGGTAATAATATAGAGATAAAATTCCGAAGGGGTGCAGGGGGCGACCGGAAAGCCCCCGCAATAGCTTTGCTAAAATACCAAAGAGCAAACTTTATAATAATATAAAATACTGAAATATCAGAGAGGTAAATCTTATGATTAATTCTCCTATTTGTGAAATTGTCGGCATAAAATACCCGATTTTTCAGGGCGGCATGGCATGGATTGCAGACGGCAAACTGGCGGCTGCCGTTTCAAATGCCGGCGGTTTGGGTATTATTTCCGCGATGAATGCCGACAGCAGCTACTTGCGTGAACAAATTCAAATCGCAAGAGCTTTAACGGACAAGCCTTTCGGCGTCAATATCATGATGCAAAGTCCTTTCGCCGAAGAAGTTGCTAATCTCGTTGCGGAAGAAAAAGTACCTGTTGTTACGACAGGTGCGGGCAGTCCGGCTCGCTTCATGGAAATGTGGCTTGAAGCAGGCATAAAAGTAATTCCCGTTATTGCGTCCGTTTCTATGGCTAAAAAAATGGAAAAATGCGGAGCGTCTGCCGTTGTGGCAGAGGGTCAGGAATCAGGCGGACATATCGGCGAGCTTACAACTATGGCTATTGTTCCGCAGGTTGTTGACGCAGTGAGTATTCCTGTCATTGCGGCCGGAGGCATAGGGGACGGAAGAGGTTTTGCGGCGGCTTTCATGCTGGGAGCTTGCGGCGTGCAGATTGGCACAAGATTTTTAGTTGCCAAAGAATGCGGCGTTCACCAGAATTACAAGGACGCTGTTTTAAAGGCTAACGATATATCTACCGCCACAACGGGCAGACGTTTCGGAGGAAATACTTGCCGTGGCATTAAGAATACGTTTACAAGAAATTTCATCAAGCAAGAATACGCTCCCGACGCTACCGCCGAAACAGTGGCAAATTTGGGCGTGGGCGCTTTGAGAAAAGCTGCCGTTGAGGGCGATGTTAAGAACGGTTCTGTATTGGCAGGACAAATTTCAGGCTTGATTACTAAAGAACAAACAGCCGAGGAAATTGTTTTGGAAATTATGGCTCAAGCTGAAAAGCTCTTGGGAGGTGCGTCGGCATGGGTAAAATAGCGTTTGTTTTTTCGGGACAAGGTGCTCAGACTACGGGTATGGGCAAAGATTTATACGAATGTTCTCCCGCTGCAAAGGCTGTATTCGATATGGCGGACAGTATCAGACCGGGTACTTCAAAACAATGCTTTGAAGCGGACAAGGAAACTTTAAGTCAAACCGCAAATACTCAGCCGTGCGTATTTGCCGTTGATTTGGCTGCGGCTGCCGCCGTTGTCGAAAAAGGCGTTAAGCCCGATTACGTCGCAGGCTTTTCTCTGGGAGAGATTGTAGGATTAGGCTTTTCGGGTATTTTGAGCTATGAAGAGGCTTTTAAGCTCGTTTGCAAAAGAGGCGAGCTTATGGACAAGTCAGCCAATGAGAAAAACAGCACAATGGTTGCGGTAGTTAAGCTGCCGCCTGAAAAAGTTGAAGAAATAGCTTCACGATTTGAAGAAACTTATCCTGTTAATTATAACGGTCCTGCTCAGACTGTTGTCGCAACGCTTGAAGAAAATGCGGAAAAGATTATAGAGGCTGCAAAAGCCGAAAAGGGCAAGGGCGTTAAACTTGCGGTAAGCGGCGGTTTTCATTCTCCGTTTATGAGCAGTGCGGCGGAGGGACTGGGAAAGTACCTTGAAAACGTTGAGTTTTCAGAGCCTGAGATTCCGCTTTACAGCAACGTTACGGCTCTTCCATACGGCAAGGGCGAAAACGGCGAAGATTTTAAAAAGCTGGTTCAGTCGCAGGTTGTAAATCCCGTGCAATGGCAGAAAACAGTTGAAAATCTGATTGCCGAGGGCGTTGACACTTTTATTGAAGTAGGCGTTGGAAAAACGCTTACAGGAATGATAAAAAAGATAAACGGCGATGTCAAAGCCGTATATGTTCAGGATAAAGAAACGCTTATGTCAACAATAGAGTTGTTCGAAACTGCCGATAAATAATAATTTTCCGGTTGAAGAAGTTTATAGAGTGGTGTAAGAGGTCAATTTGCTTCGCGTATTAAAAAAGGAGGAGAAATTGTGAGATTTGAAAATAAAACGGCTGTTATTACAGGTGCGTCAAGAGGCATTGGCTTGGCAACAGCTAAAAAGCTGGCGTCCGAGGGTGCGAATATCGCTGTTCTTTATGTCGGAAATACCGAAGAGGGCGAAAATGCTAAAAAGGAATTAGAGGCTCTTGGCGTCAAAGTTGGTTTGTATTATTGCGATGTTTCGGATTTCGAAGCGTCTAAGTCTGTTGTCGACAGTATTATAAATGAGTTCGGCGGTATCGACATTTTGGTGAATAATGCCGGAATAATCAGAGATCAGGTTGTTCTTAATATGTCCGAAAATGATTTCGACGCCGTTATTAATGTTAATCTGAAAGGTACTTTTAATATGATTAAACATACCTATCAGCAGTTCAGAAAAAGACGCGGCGGAAGAATTGTGAATGTTTCTTCTGTTGTCGGTCTTACGGGAAATGCGGGTCAGGTTAATTACTCCGCTTCAAAAGCCGGAGTTATCGGCATAACAAAATCAACGGCTAAGGAACTTGCAGCCAAGGGCGTTACCGTTAATGCTGTCGCTCCAGGATTTATTATGACTGATATGACAAATACTTTGAGCGACAGAGTAAAGGAACAGTTTACTTCTGTTATTCCTATGAGAAAGGGCGGACGTCCCGAAGATGTTGCCAACGCTATTGCGTTCCTTTGTTCGGAAGATGCGTCATATATTACGGGTGAGGTTATCCGTGTAGACGGCGGTCTTGCAATGTAAATAAAATGCTGCAAGGAGGAAATATAATGAACAGAGTAGTTGTAACCGGTATGGGAGCGTTGACCCCTATCGGCAACAATGCAAAGGTTTTTTGGGAAAATGCTGTCAAGGGTGTTAACGGTATTGATGTTATCACTAAATTTGATGTGTCGGATTCAAAATATAAATTTGCAGGCGAGGTCAAAGACGTTGATTTGTCTGCTGTCTTAGATAAGGGTCAAATCCGCAAAATGGATTTGTTTTCACAATACGCTGTGTTTGCCGCAGACGAAGCCGTTAAGGACAGCGGAATTACGGACAATGTAGACCCGTTCCGTTTCGGCGTTTACTTTGGTACGGGCGTAGGCGGATTCGAAACTTTTATTGAAGAACACGCTACCTTTCTTGAAAGAGGGGCAAGAAGACTTTCTTCAATGTTTATCCCCAAAATGATTCCAAACATGGCTGCCGGAAATATCGCTATAACTTTTAAGGCTAAGGGCGTTAATATGGCTGTTTCCACAGCTTGTGCGACAGGCTCTACAGCCATTGGCGAAGCGTATCGAGCTATTAAACACGGCTACGCAGACGCCATTATTTGCGGCGGCGCAGAGGCTGCTATAAATCCGTTTACTATTGCCGGTTTCGGTCAGTGCAAGGCTCTTTCTGCTGCCGAAACAAAAGATACTGTGTCTATTCCGTTTGACAAAAGACGTCAGGGCTTTGTTATGGGCGAGGGAGCAGGAGCCCTGATTCTTGAAGAGTATGAACACGCTAAGGCAAGAGGAGCGAAAATCTATGCCGAAGTTGTAGGCTACGGCTCTACTTGCGACGCTCATCATATAACCGCTCCCGACCCCGAAGCAGTATGCACTGCCAATGCCGTTAAAGAAGCTGTTAAGGAATTGGGAAGTATTGACCCGTCTAAGATTTATATAAACGCTCACGGCACAGGCACGCCCCTTAATGACGTAACCGAAACAAAAACGTTTAAAAATGCTTTCGGCGAAGACGCTTACAAGCTGCATATTAGCTCCACAAAGTCTATGACCGGTCATATGCTTGGAGCTGCCGGAGCCGTTGAGGCTATCGCGGCTATAAATGCCGTTAGAACCGGCATTATACCGCCGACTATTAACTATGTCGAAAAAGATGAGGAATGCGACCTCGATTATACGCCAAATAAGGCTGCGGAAGTTCCTCTTGAGTTTTCGCTTTCAACAAATTTGGGATTCGGCGGACACAACGCTTGTCTTGCTTTTAAGGCGGTGAAATGATGAATATTGAGGAAATTAAAAAAATTATTCCCCACCGTGACAATATGCTCCTCATAGACGAGGCGGAAGTTCGTGACGGCGTGGCTTACGGAAAAAAACATATTGCCGGCGACGAATGGTTTTTAAAAGGGCATTTTCCCGGAAATCCTGTTGTGCCGGGCGTGATTTTGTGCGAGATTATGGCTCAGTCAAGCTGCGTTCTGCTCGCCGACGCTGCGGACGGAGCAACTCCGTATTTTACGGGTTTAGATAAAGTTAAGTTTAAAAATAAGGTTGTTCCGGGCGACACCATTGAAACAGAGTGTAAAATTACCGGAAATAAGGGTGTTTTTTACTTTGCAGAGGGCAAGGCTTTTGTAAATGAAAGACTTTGTGTTAAGGCGGAGTTCTCTTTTGCCCTGATTAAATAAAATTCTGTCTGTAACTTGAGGATTCTATATTTCAGATGACTTGACTTGTTCTTGAAAAAATGTGGTCGCAATCCCATTCGCTTTAGAGGATGGGTTAAGACCACAAAACTAACGGTTGACATAATGTAATCTATAGATTATAATCAGTATGTATGCGCACATTGATAACTGTATATATGCGGTTGTACCGAGAAATCTATGCGAAAACCAAGCTTTTCTTCGATGTGTAAAATATACAAGGTACAAAATGTACGGTATAACTCTTTATAGGGATGGTTCAGCCCGAATTAACGCCTGTGGAGATAGTAGGCTGCGAGGTCGATGAAACAGGAAGCCCATTGGCTTTAGACAATGGGTAGTTCACTAAAAATATTACGGGACAAAATCCCACCGATATTGACGGACTGCTCAAGCAAACGGAAAATGTCACTCTTGTCTGCAAAAGCTGCAATGCCGAAATCAGCAAACATCAGCTGTTAAAAAATTATATGATTTGCCCCCAGTGCGGCAAGTATTTTCGCATGGGCGGCGAGGAAAGAATAAGAAGCCTTTGCGATAAAAAATCGTGCGAAGAAATGTTTGATAATTTTGAAAGCGTCGATTTTTTGAACTTTCCCGGATATGCCGACAAGCTGGAAAAAGCAAAGAAATCCACTCAGGAAAAAGACGCCGTTATTTGCGGCACGGCCGCTATTGACGGCAGAGAGTTTGCGTTCTTTGTGATGGATTCGCGTTTTATGATGGCAAGTATGGGTTCGGTATTGGGCGAAAAAATTACTTCTATTTTTGAGTACGCCACGGACAACAGTTTGCCTGTTATCGGCTTTACGGCGTCGGGCGGAGCAAGAATGCAGGAGGGCATTGTTTCCCTTATGCAAATGGCAAAGGTAAGCGGAGCTGTTAAACGCCATTCCAATGCGGGGAATTTGTATATTACGGTTTTGACAGACCCCACTACCGGCGGCTGTACCGCAAGCTTCGCAATGCAGGGCGATATTATCCTTGCCGAACCAAAAGCTCTGATAGGCTTTGCAGGCAGACGAGTTGTTGAGCAGACTACCAAGTCGAAACTTCCCGATAACTTCCAAAGCGCAGAATTTTTGCTGGAGCATGGCTTTGTTGACGCTATTGTTCCGCGTGAGAAACTTCGCGCTACTCTGTCTAACTTGCTGAATATTCATTCAAATATTGGGGGGAAATTTGACTATGACTCCATATGAGAAACTGAGAACCGCACGCGCAAGCACACGTCCTACCGGAAGCGATTACGTATGCGAGATATTTAAGGATATTATCGAACTTCACGGCGACCGCCGCTACGGTGATGATGTGGCTATATTTGGCGGAATAGGTTACCTTGACGAAGATATGCCCGCAACATTTTTAGCCATTGACAAGGGTAAGGACCTTGAAAGCCGCATTGCCCGAAACTTCGGCTGTCCAAAACCGGAGGGTTACAGAAAAGCTTTGCGATTGATGAAACAAGCCGAAAAATTTCATCGTCCCATAGTATGCTTTGTCGATACGTTGGGAGCTTTTTGCGGAGCCGAGGCTGAAGAAAGAGGTCAGGGTCAGGCTATTGCCGAAAATATTCTTGAAATGATGGGCTTGAAAACACCTATTATTACAATAGTAATCGGCGAGGGTGGAAGCGGCGGAGCGTTGGCTCTCGCAACAGCCGACAGGGTTTATATGCTTGAAAATGCCGTTTATTCCGTAATTTCTCCCGAAGGCTGCGCAAGCATTTTGTGGAAAGACAGCAACAAGGTTGCGGACGCTGCCGCATGCCTGAAAATTACAGCCGGCGACATGAGGGAATTTAAAGTCATTGAGGGCATTATAACGGAAGATTTTGAGCATTTTAATAAAATGTGCAATTCTATAAGACATCAAATCAAAAAAGATGTGTGCGCTCTTTCCGAGCTTTCCGAACAGAGTTTATTGGACAATCGTTACAACCGTTTCAGAAGAATAGGCTTTTTCGAGAAATCCGAAGAATAATAATAAAAAACAAAAATTCCCTTTACTAAAGTAGAGGGAATTTTTTAGTTCAAAGCGAAGCTTGTTATTTGTTAAAGTTTTTTGTCCAACTTTTTTTCAAAAAAGTTGGCGAAGCTTGTTAAATTGTTTTACGTGCTTGTCTTGTATTTGTAAATCGCATTTCTTGCCCATTCGCCGTTTATCAGAAGAAAACTTCTGCCGCTGTTTTCAAGTGTGTAACCGTCGGCAATTTCCACGCTCTTGGAATAAATTTCAAGACGTGTGGTTTGTACGTAATGCCGGTCGTTTTCACCAACGAAAAAAGTAAAGCCGATTATGCCCTCGCTGCGGCTGTATTTCGAGAAAAATCCGCCCGAAACTTTTTCCCCCGTCCTTTTCTCCACAACATCGTTTAAAGCTACCTTTGCAATCTCAACAGCTCTGTCGTCAAGCCCCGATTCAAAAATATGAATTTTTTCTTTTAATTCGTTGAACGAACTTACAACTCGGCGTGTGATATCGTTCAAATCCGCATACTCTTTCTCCAAAGCTTCGTCGGTGACTTTTTCACGCTCAATTTCGGGAATATAGTAAATCATGAAACGATTCTTCATATCATTGTAAAGCATGGGGTATCTCAGGGCTGCTTCGTAACCGCACTCCTCGCAGCGGTAGCCGAACAGCTTTCCTGCAAGCAAGGCTTCCCGAAACTGAGGGTCTGTCGTTGCGTTTACGGTCTTGAATATTTTTACTTCGTTGTCATGACTGCATTGCGGACACGACACTTTTTTCATTTCTGTATTGGACATAAAACAGTTCCTCCCTACAAATATTAATCTAAGAATAAGTTAAATAATTAAGATAATTAAGAGCAAATGATTTGCACAGTATGATTTGCGTCAATTTTCATGCTAATACAGCTTATTATAACATAAAAACCTGCGTTTTGTATATAGTAAAAAAAAATTAATTCTTTAGATATTGACCTGAGAGTGATTTTTGGTTAATATATACATATAAGCTTTTTTTGTAAGCTTGCTTATTTGAAAATGCTGTGCGTCCGAACGCAAATAAAATATTTTATTTAAAGGAGTTTTTTAACAATGAGTATTTACAGCGATTTTAAAAAGGCGATTTCCGTTACGGTGGACGTTATCGTTGACAAAACAACTACCCAAGCGCAAAAAAGCCGCCTTGTTACCGTTATGAAAAATGAGGAGAAAATTGCCAATCAGGCTTATATTGAATTGGGCAAGTACTTGTATCGCAATATTAGCGAGGATATGCCCCCCGAGGTTCGGGAACTTTGCAAAAAGATTGACGAATCAAAAGAGCGTATGAGCCGGGCTCAGCAGATTTATCGCGAAGTAATTCAGCAGGAACTTGTAAACCGTGAAATCAATAAGTCCGAGGCTAAGGAAAGCTTTCAGAAAATTAAAGAACCTATTGTAAGCAAGGCTAAGGACACAGCTTCCAAAGTTAAGGAAACTGTACGCGATACCGCTAAGGATACCGCCGCAAAAGTCGGCGAACTTAAAGACGCTGCCGCCGAAAAAGCAGAGGAAATTAAAAATAAAAGCCATAAGTCCGAAGAAGATGAAAACAGTAGTAACCGTATGTTGACCGATGAAGAAATAGAAGCTATCTTAAATCCCTTTGATGCGGAAAACAGCGAAAAGGTTATTGTTCCTATTGAGCATGAAACTAACTGCGGAGAAAATGTAGAGTCTATTTTGACCGTCGGACAGGGTCTTAACAACGAAGTGGAAGTTATCAACGGCGATGTTTTGCCCGAGCCTATTGAAGAAAATACGGAAGTGATTTCCGCAGAATCGGAAATTACAGAGGCTGACGAAGCGGAATTTGCTCCAACAGAAGCCGAAGCAGAAGCAGAAGCTGAAGAACTGGGCGAAAGCTTTGTTCCGAGCGGCGATGTCATCGATCAGGAATTTCAAAGAAATGTTCCCGTTGACATAATTACCGAAAACGATTTTGAAGAAGATGAACTCGAAGTTAAGCCGACTGCTAAAAAAGTGTCTTTTAAAGCTACAAAGCTGAGAGATATTCTCAAAAATCCTAAGAAAAATGAAGACGAATAAATACAGGAGGATTTTTGTATGCCTTTTATTGACTGTAAAGTAAATATTGATATTAGCAAACAGCAGGAACAGGAACTGAAAGACGAGTTCGGAAAGGCTATTGCGTTAATTCCCGGAAAAAGCGAAAATTGGCTTATGGTGAATATACAGCCCAAGTGTTCGCTGTACTTCAGAGGAAGCAACGAAAAGCCTACCGCTATGATTTCCGTTACTGTTTACGGCAAAAGCAATCCGTCTGCTTATGACGCCCTTACCGCAAGATTTAATACTATTCTCAGAAACGTATTGAATATTGAAGATATGTATGTGAGCTATTCGGAAACGAGCAACTTCGGATATAACGGCAGTAATTTCTAAAACTATTGGGACAATACCGCATTGACAGCTGAAATTGCGGTATTGTCCCGAGTGAATTTTAACCTAAATGGGCAAGAAGTCCCCCGCCTCTAAGGCGGTGGGATGAATTGCCCGTCAGCCGCAAGGCTGACTTTTTCCTTGACATAACTAATAATCCGTAACTCTTGTAAAAGGCAAGGGGGCTGCGGCTTATGACGCCGAGGGGAAAAGCTATATAGATTTTGGCAGCGGAATAGGCGTTAACAGCCTTGGTTACTGCAATGACAAGTGGATTGACGCTGTTACTCAGCAGCTTAAAACATTGCAGCACACATCAAATTTATATACAACTTTGCCCGATGTTAAGCTTGCTCAAAAGCTTTGTTCCGCAACGGGTTACAAGCGTGTTTTCTTTGGCAATTCGGGCGCTGAAGCTAACGAATGCGCAATAAAGCTTGCCCGTAAGTTCGGCGTAAGCAAGAGAGGGGATAAGTGCGTAAACATTATTACTTTCCAAAATTCTTTCCACGGCAGAACTATTGCTGCTCTCGAAGCTACCGGACAAGATGTTTTTCATAAAAACTTTTTCCCGTTTACAGGCGGTTTCCGTTATGTTCCCATTGGCGATAAGGAAGCTTTGATTGCCGCTCTTGACAAATCTGTCTGCGGCATTATGATAGAGCTTGTGCAGGGCGAGGGCGGCGTCATTGCCGTTGACCCCGAGTTTGTAAGGTATGTTCAAATGATTTGCAGAGAAAACGACGTTCTTTTTATAGTCGACGAGGTTCAGACGGGTATCGGCAGAACAGGAACTTTGCTTGCAAGCGAGCAGCTTAAAGTAAAGCCTAATATCACTACTCTTGCAAAAGGTTTGGGCGGCGGCTTGCCTATTGGAGCAGCTTTAATGGACGAAACAACCGCCGATATTTTTACTTACGGTGACCATGGCTCAACTTTTGGAGGAAATCCCGTTGTTTGCGCGGGCGGTCTTGCTGTTTTGGAACAACTTCTTGATAACGGCGTTCTTGACGATGTGACACAAAAAGCAGATTATATTTGCGCGGAGCTTTTAAAATTACCGCAAGTCAAGGAAGTTTCGGGAATGGGCTTAATGATTGGCATTACTTTAAATGACGGTGTTAATGCGGCTGAAATCGCTGCTGAATGTGTTAAAAACGGTCTTCTTATATTAACGGCTAAAACTAAGCTAAGACTTCTGCCGCCGCTGAATATTACTAAGGAAGAAATAGATAAGGGATTGGAAATTTTAGCTGATTCCTTGAAAGAATAATTTGTTTTTATCTGTTTGCATGGCTTTTTTACTGATGAAATCCTGAATCCGCAAAACTCAAAATAATAAGTTGTTATAATGTCCGCATGAATACTAAGTATTTGAGAGTCTTTTGCTGAAAATTTCTCGC
>CACWIU010000060.1 GCA_902761025.1 uncultured Ruminococcus sp.
GTTTTTGCCAATGTTTCAAGGGCGTACAAATCTTGTGACAAAACATTTTCCTTTGCAAGTCTGATTGCCCCTAATGCAAACACCGTAGAAATTAACAATACCAACCCTTCGGGAATCATACCGATTAAAGCGGCTGACGAACTTTCTACGGCTGTTTTAAGCGTAGTATGCGAAAGATTATACTGATTGTAAAACAATATTAATCCAAACGGAATAATGCATATGCTTATAACTGCTATAATTCGCCTGATAAATGCCGCTATCTCTGACTGCGGTTTTTTTACGTATTTAATCTGCCCCAAGAGAGAGTTGGCATAGTTTTCTTTTCCAACGGCAGTTACTCGGCACTTACACTCGCCGCTGACAACAAAACTTCCGGACAAAAGTTTTTCTCCGCAGGGCTTATAAACAGAGTCCGACTCGCCTGTAACAAGCGATTCGTTAACTTCGCACTCGCCCTCTTCAATCAAACAGTCATTCGGAATCTGACAGCCGCTCTTCAATTCAACAATATCTTCTTTTAGCAGAAATTCTTTGTCAATTTCTAAACTTTTTCCATTTCTAATAACAGCAACAGGAGTTTTATTCAAAATAGACAATTTGTCGATTACTATTTTGGAGCGAATTTCTTGAACTATCCCTATAAGTGTGTTTGATATTACAACTATCATAAAAAGACAGTTTTTTACAGAACCAACTTTAAACAATACAATCGCAATTATTAAATTCACAAAATTAAACAAAGTAAATATATTTCTAAACAATATTTCTTTATACGGCTTTATTCTTGAAATTATGTTGCCTGCCATTTTTATATCACCTCTTAAATATACGCAGTAAAATCTTTACTCTTTTAATATGCGGAACACATTACCCGCAATTACCTGTTTATAAATTGACCATACTGTGAAAAAATATGCTTGTAGGAGGTGAGATTTTGAAAAAGACAATAAAAGGAATTTCGCTTATCCTTGCCTTAGTTTGCTGGATTGCTTTTGATAAAATTCTGCCCGACGATATTTCTATTTATAATTCTATCACAGCGGCGCAGCATAATAAATCGAAAAAAGAAATAAAAATTTATTCGGACAATATCACCGAAGCTTTTGAAAAAAATTTTACGCTGTTAAATATAATTCCCACAAAAGAAATAAACCCTCATGACCAATCAAAAAAATTCGTTATACCATGCGGAACCCTTTTTGGAATTAAATTCCACACTAAAGGCGTCACCGTCATAAGCTGCTGCGATATTTCTTATAACGGAAAAATTATTAACCCCGGTGAGAAGTGCGGCTTAAAAGCCGGCGACTCCATTCTGAGCGTCAATAATCAACCCATTGCCGACTGCGGCGAATTGCAGCGGCTGATATCTCAAAGCAGCGGCTCGGAACTTCGGATTTTATTCGACAGACAAGGGAAAAAACTTGAAAGAATTTTATCTCCCGTTCAAATCAACGGCGAATACAAAGTCGGACTGTGGGTAAGAGATAGCTGCGCCGGATTAGGCACTATGACATTCTATGACCCAAACAGCAATTATTTTGCAGCCTTGGGACATGGAATCTGTGACAGCGACACAGGCGAAATTATGCCGCTCGGAAGCGCAGACATTACTTCGGCTCAAATCGGAAGCATTACGAAAGGTACTAACGGTATCCCCGGAAGTATCAACGGTTATTTTGACGGCGGCAACGCAATCGGACACGCTGTCATTAATAACGAATTGGGCTTATACGGATTGTTGTATGGCGAAGTTCCCAATTTCGAGCCTGTTGAAATTGCAAATATAAAAGACGTGCAAAAAGGCAAAGCTCAAATTCTCTGCTCCCTTGACGGCGGCTCTCCCAAATATTACAATATTGAAATCACTAATGTAAACTATGACCCCCAAAATAAAACCAAAAACCTCCAAATTACCGCATCAGATACCGAACTTTTGGAAAAAACAGGAGGAATCGTGCAGGGTATGAGCGGCAGTCCCATATTACAAAACGGTAAACTTGTTGGCGCCGTAACTCATGTTTTTATGACAAATCCTACCAAAGGTTATGGAATTTTCGCTCAGAACATGTACGATGAAATCGCAAAAAGACAAAATTAGCCACCTAATTATAACTATATTGTAACTTAAAATTTCAAAAATAAAACCGATAAAGTATTGCTATTTTTACCATTTTGTGGTAATATATGTACAACAAACCACTTTTAACAAATTGGAGGAAATAATTCATGGAAAATCAAATCAAGTTGTTGGTATCAGAGGAATGCACCGCTTTTACGGCTGAGGAAATCGGAACTTTTGGCTCGAATGGCATTGACGTAAGCTTTTGCGCGAAAGACGGCTGTGTGGTTTTGGAAGAAATATACTCACAAAAACCCGATGTTGTTATTCTCGATATGTTTATGACCAGAATGGACGCTGTCAGCGTTCTGAAAGCGTTTGACAAATCCCGCTGTGAAGTAAAGCCTGTTTTCATCGTAGCTTCATCGTTTGACAGTGATGTTCTTCAAAAAGAAATTGTGAATTGCGGCGCGTCTTACTTTGTGCTAAAGCCTTATAACGTAAGCAGTCTTGCAATAAGCATTATAGAATTTTACAAAACAGGCAGAAGTCGTATTCGTCCGTTATTCAGCGATATTGTGGACAGTTCCGCTTCAATGGAAGTAAAAGTAACGCGTATCCTTCATCAAATCGGTGTTCCTGCTCATATCAAAGGTTATCACTATTTGCGTGATTCTATTATTATGTGCGTTGATACTCCGGAAATCATTAACGCCGTTACAAAACGTCTTTACCCTGCCGTCGCTAAAAATTATGACACCACTTCTTCAAGAGTTGAGAGAGCCATTCGTCATGCTATTGAAGTCGCATGGGACAGAGGCGACGTTGATATTCTTAACTCATACTTCGGCTACACTATCAACACCGGCAGAGGCAAGCCTACAAACAGCGAATTTATTGCGATGATATCCGACAAGCTCCGTCTTCAAATTCAAAACGTTTCATAACAAATCTTTAACCCCACTTTTTATCCAAAAAGTGGGGTTAAAACTATAATTTAAAAATCACCTATAACAAAAATTATTTATAAATAATATAATTTCTATTTTCTCTCCCATTTGTTGCACAAGTCATTTATTTGGTCAGCAAATTTTGCCAAATCTTTATTTGCGCAGCCCTTGTTTTGCTCGATAACATTGAGCAAACGCTGACCTGCCTGCAAAAGACGGTCGAAAACAGCTTTCGCTTTCTTGTTTACTTTCGTTTTGAGTTTAACAGTATTGCCAAAATCTAAGCATTTAAACTCCGACAGTTCATAACTTGCCCCATTATAAGGAGCTGTGGCAGGAATTGAAAGTTTTCTGACGATAGTCTGAGCAAATTCGTCACATACGGTATCATTGCCATGATTTACAAATACCATTTCGGGACGGTTCTTTAAATTACCCAGCCAGCCAAGCAGCATATCCATATCGGCATGACCGCTTATGCCTTCCATTGTTTCAATAGCTGCGTTTACGGCTATTTCTTCGCCAAATAATTTTACTGTTTTGGCTCCGTCTATCAAAGTTCGCCCCAAAGTTCCTTCCGCCTGATATCCGACAAACAATATTGAAGAATCCGCTCTCCACAAATTGTGTTTAAGATGATGACGTATTCTGCCTGCCTCACACATTCCGCTTGCGGAGATTATAACTTTCGGAGTGGGGTCGTTGTTTATTGCTATCGAATCATTATTTGTAATGGACAAATTTAAATTTGAAAATTTAATGGGGTCAATTCCTGATTTCAGCAGCTGCAATGTATCCGAATCGCAATAATCGTACATATCTTCGCCGTATATTTCCGTAGCCTCTACTGCCAGCGGACTGTCTACCCATACCGGAAAATTGCCGAACTTTCTAAGTAGACCACGCTCTTTTATTTCCCTTATCAAATAGAGCATTTCCTGAGTTCTGCCCACCGCAAAAGATGGAATTACTACGTTTCCGCCCTTTTCAAAGGTTCGGTAAATGATACTTGTAAGTTGGCTTACATAATCGGGTCTTACGCCATGCAGACGATTTCCATAAGTCGATTCAATAACAACATAATCGGCAAACTCGGGTTTTTCGGGGTCTTTGATAAGCGGACGGCTGACATTTCCGACGTCGCCCGAAAAAAGAATTGTCTTTTGCGTTTCGTTTTCAGATATTGTCACTTCGATAGAGGAAGAACCCAGCAAATGTCCGGCGTCAATAAAACGTACCGACACATTGTCGTTTATTGCTATTTGTTCGTGATACTGACAAGGAGAAAAAAGCTCCATACAAAGTTCGGCATCTTCGGCAGTATACATCGGGGCATATATCTGACCGCCCGACCTCTTTGATTTTCTGTTTTTCCATTCGGCTTCCATTTCCTGAATATGAGCGGAATCTTTCAGCATTATGCTGCAAAGGCGTGTTGTTGCAAACGTAGTGTATATTTTGCCGCAAAACCCCTTAGCAGACAACAGCGGAAGTTTGCCCGAATGGTCAATATGAGCATGGGTAAGCAAAACAAAATCAATGTCTGCCGGAGATACGGGCAATTCGCAGTTTTCATAAATATCCGTACCCTGCTCCATGCCGCAGTCTACCAGAAATTTGTATTTGCCTGTTTCAATCAGCGTACACGAACCTGTCACTTCATGAGCCGCGCCTAAAAATGTTATCTTCAAAACAATCACCTCCTAAATTATATAAAAATAGTTTGTTTAAAATACGCTGTTCGCAGAATTATTTAGAGCAATATATTATTAAGGGCTTTGCCCTTAATAACCCACAAGGGCGCTGCCCTTGACCTGCCAACTTTTTTGAAAAAAAGTTGGACAAAAAACTTAAAATTAAATTTTTGCTATTTCAGAAGTTCCATAACTTCGGACGCCGACATATTTAATATATCGCCGTCACCGCCTGTGGCAGTATCCAGAAGAGCGGATTTTCTTTCCTGCAATATGCGTATTTTTTCTTCGATAGTATCTTTTGCAATAAGCTTATAAACTTGTACGTTTTTCTTTTGACCTATTCTGTAAGCTCGGTCGGACGCTTGATTTTCAGCCGAAAGATTCCACCACGGGTCATAATGAATAACAATATCTGCGCCGGTAAGGTTAAGCCCTGTGCCGCCCGCTTTAAGCGATATCAAAAATACATTCACATCGTTTTCGTTAAATTCATTCACCAAACGAATACGTTCGCTTGGTTTTGTCTTTCCGGTGAGCGTATAATACGCAATAGCTTCATCGTCAAATCGTTTTGAAATTATGTCAAGCATTGATGTAAACTGTGAAAAAAGAAGTATTTTATGTCCGGAGTCAATGCAGCTTTTTACAAGATCCATACACTGCTCCAGCTTTGCGCTTCCGCTGTTGTAATTTTCATAAACTAAAGACGGGTCGCAGCAAATTTGTCTTAAACGAGTAAGCATGGCAAGTATTTTAAGCTTATCTGTCTGTTCGTCAATTTCTTTCAGTTCGCCCAATACTTGAGCGGCGTTGGCAGTATAAATCTTTTTTTGTTCTTCGCCAAATTCTGTTTCCAGAACAGTTTCTGTTTTATCCGGTAATTCTTTCAAAACATCTTTTTTCAGTCGCCTGAGTATAAAAGGGGAACTGAGCCTTTGCAATGACTGCACGGCAGCCGCATCGCCTTTTTTTACAATCGGCGTTTCGTAAGTTTTCTTGAAATAATTGTAATTATGCAAATAACCCGGCATGATAAAATCGAATATGCTCCACAACTCGGCAAGCGTGTTTTCGATAGGCGTACCCGTCAACGCAAAACGCAAGTCGCTGTTAATTATTTTTACAGCTTTTGCAGACTGGGTATTGTGGTTTTTGATATTTTGAGCTTCGTCTAATATCTGAACAGCAAAGTGCAGATTTTCGTACTTGTCTATATCTCGCAGAATCATTGCATAAGAAGTAATTATAACATCATAGTCGTTTATTTTTTCAAACTCCCTGCTTCTCTCGGCAACAGTACCGGTCATACAAACAGAACTCAATTCGGGAGCAAATTTTAATATCTCATTTTGCCAGTTTATCGTCAAAGAAGACGGACAAATAACTAAAAACTGCGACTTTTCTTCTCGGCTTTGCTTAATATACAGCATAAGCGATATAGTCTGCAATGTCTTTCCCAAGCCCATATCATCGGCAAGTATACCGCCCATATGATACTTCCCAAGCGTGTTGAGCCAGTTGAAACCGTATTTCTGATAATCACGCATAACAGGATTTAGAGAATCAGGAATTAAGTCGCTCTCTTCATCGCTGATATCCGATTTGTATGCTTTTATCATTTTTTTGAATGCAGAATCTCTTTCAAGTTTTAAAAGTTCATGGTCTTTTTGCAGGCTGTTTAAATACAGCATTCTGTACATTGGAACAGTGATATGTTCTTTGAGAAAAGCTTTGTCATTAATGTTCAGTTCTTTTGCAAGGCTATCTATTTCTTTTATGCCGTCGTCTATTAAAGCAAACGTACCGTCTTTAAAGCGATGAAATTTACTTCCTCGCCTATATGACGCAAGCACCTGAACCAATTCTTCTTTTGTGTATCCGGAGGCGCTTATATTCATTTCAAGCATACCGCCCGAAACGCTGACGCCAACCCCCGGCTGAACAGGCTTTCGCACATTAAGACGCTTGAATCTTTCGCTGACAAAAAGCTCCATAAATTTTGAAAGTTCCGGCAGTCCCGATGTAATCAAATCAAAAACCGCGTTTTCATCTTCAATTATAAAAGGGTGATGCCTGTCGTTTGAATTGCGTTGGAAATACTTTGACACAAGTTTCTCCGCCGTAGTTTCACCGGCTATATCGCAAAAAGAGTTTTTAGACTTATCATAATTAAAATCATATATTTTCTCCCCATACAGATATTTCAAAGCGGCGTATATTGTGTCGTTGTTTTCCGCATCTGTATCTATATAAAGCTGTACTGTTAACTGCGGCGGAATAATATCAAGTTTTTGAGCCTCTATTGTAATAGACGGCTGTTTTTCCAAGCTTTTGATAACGGAATTATAAAAAGAGGGAACATCTTTTTCAGAAATGAACAACTGTGAATTTTCCAGAAAAATACTGTTTATCGGGCAATACGCATTTGTAAAGTTTAAATCGGCAATATATATTTTTTTTCGGGTTTTTGAAACAAAATATCCCTTATTGACAAGACCTAAACACAAAAACGAACATGACGAAGTAAGCTTCAATCTGTTGTTGCTCGCTTCCGAAAGTTTAATTTTAACTTTTGGATTTTCTCTGACAATATCGTAAACATCGCCGTCTATAACTAATGTTTCTTGGTCGGAATAAATATCAAGAAAACGCTCCAAAAACGCTTCGAAAAGATGAAAGTCTTTTCTATTTGAGCCATAACTGTAACGATTTACAGCGTAAATATCGCTCGCAAGCTTTAAGAGTAAAAGACTGCGTTCGTCAATCAAATTATAGCTGTGAGTGAACTCAAAATTTTTTCCGTATTTTTTTGTGCGTCCGTAGTTGAAATCAAAAACAAGGTCGTCTATATCTTTGACAACATACATACGGTCTATTCCTATCTTAAGAGAAAAATACAAGTCGTCTTTTTTCCAGAACAGCTCCGGCTCTATACGCGCTTTTTCCAATGACTGCTCAATAGACTTTTTGGTATATGCAGAAATAAGAGTAGACACATTACTTGAACTTTTGAAGGATATTTCTTCATCGAAAACTTTTGATATATGCAGCATCAAAGCATACGTATGTTTACAGCACGGATCAGACTTTCCGTAAGGACATGTGCACGACAAAGAACCTATCTGTCCATTGGAATCTATTTTTACTGTCAAGTCATATGTATTATCCGAACTGCCTTGAACAGACGAATAATATACTCCGTCCTTAAAAAACGGATTAATAAGCCTATGTTGTTTGTAATATTTTTCACCGTTAAATTTAATATTATACGGAAAAAATCTATCAAAATTATTTATGGTCATATTTTCAGAACGATACATTTAATTTACCTCATAATAAAAAGATTAATTAAACCGAAACTCAGAGTAGAAGAAAGCTTAAGCCGCAAATTGCAAGCATTTTATGCCTTTGATTCTCAAGGCATAAAATGCGAATATTATTTAAAAATAAATATCATACCATACTATAAATATATATATAGTCCAAAGCTTTCTCCACAAATCGCTTTGACCG
The DNA here is from genome assembly GCA_902761025.1 of uncultured Ruminococcus sp. Taxonomy (GTDB): domain Bacteria; phylum Bacillota; class Clostridia; order Oscillospirales; family Acutalibacteraceae; genus RUG592. The sequence continues at coordinate 8,226 of CACWIU010000060.1, forward strand.
TTAATATACGCGTCAAAAATTTCGCGGATTTTATCCGTATTAAAGAATTTTTCTGCCGTTTCGCCGAAAAGCTTTTCGCGAACACCGTAATTATAACGGTCGTCAGCCATCCAAATGCGAATCGGCACTATAAAACCAAGCTTCTTTCTGAAAGCAATTTCATCGGGAAGAACTTTAGCGGCGGCAGTTCTGAAAGCAACTTTGTTTTGTTCGGCATTTACTTTGTAGATTGACGGCATTCTTGAAGCAATGTCAAAAATTCGTCTGTCCGTCAGCGGCATTCTGATTTCAAGTCCGCAAGCCTCGCTCATTTTGTCAACGTTCAAATAAATATCGCCCTCAAGCCATATTTGAATGTCTACGTTTGACATTTTAGACAACGGGTCTAAGCCTTCCATACGCTCGTACAAGTCGCCCACAACGCTAATCGGCAATACGCCCTCATAATAATTTTTCAGAAGCTCTTTCTTTTCGTCTTCCTTCATAATCATAGTATTTCCAACGTAGAAATCTTTAAGATTTTCACCGTATCGCTCAGAGTTGCGGTACATGTTATAACCGCCGAAAAACTCGTCCGAACCCTCGCCCGAATAGCAAAGCTTTGTATGCTCCGCAGTGGCACGGCATGCAATCGCAAATACAATAGCCGACGCGTCT
>CACWIU010000061.1 GCA_902761025.1 uncultured Ruminococcus sp.
ACTTTGGAAAAATTGCGAGCGACTTCTACAAAATTCTTTTCAGATGGTTTCTTTGGCTTTTATCCGCATTATTCTTAGAAGATACTAAACAGGCTCTAAAGTTTTTCAAACTCTTCGGGATAAAAATCCACCTCGCCCATTGCTTCAAAAATCTCTTTTGCAGTCAAAATACCCTTATGTTTACCTTTCTCTTCAAGCTCTTTAAGTATTGTTTTCTTGTCAGGTTTTGATAAAGCCATATTAAATTCATTCCTTTCTATAAAAAACAATCAAAAATATGTAATAACAAACATATAAAAAGCTTCTGCGAGATTCCAAGATTCAATGGTTATCGTTTCCCCATGATTTGCCAATATATTATTTAAATATATATTTAATATTTATTTTTTAGATTTTTTGTTTTTTATTTTGTTTAGATATTCTTGAATTGCTTCGGGAGATTCGTTAGCTAAATCCTCTGCCGAAAGCTTTTCCGACTCGCTCAAAATAACTGAAATATATTCGCTGCCGGAGTTTGAAGAAATATCGTTCGCATGATTTGCCATGATAGCCGCAATGCGGGAATTTTCCTCGGAAGAAAATTCTCCCGAAAAATCCGTAAACGAAACGCCCTTTCCGCTCATTGCCCTATCTGTAAAAGACGTATATAAACGCCTGTTAAAATCTGTTGTCATTCGTTCCGGCGGAAGCTGACGGCGGATACTCTCCGACATTTCCGGATTTCTGAACAAATAGCCTATGAGAGCCTCTTCTGCTTTAACGGCTCGCACATTCGTACTTTTTACACGCTCGCCGCCGCTGTTTACGCCTGCAAGCTGATTTTGAATTTTACGAAATTCTTCGCGGTCTTCTTTTTTATTGCGGCTGCGTATAAACTTGTCAATTTGGTTATTGAAAGATTTTCTGTCAATAGACATTTCGCCGCAGAGCCGCCCTGCGTAGAGGTCGCGTTCTATATCATTATCCAAAAAAGCAAGCATACGAGCTGCTTCCGTCATAAATTTTATTTTTCCGTCGTCGGTGTTTATATCATATTCTTGACGAAGCCTGTCCAATCGATAGAGAATATCATTTCCTGCGGCTTCGAGAAGATTTTTAAATTTAATATGTCCGTTTTCCCCGTGACTGCGTAAAAATTCATCGGGGTCTTTTCCGTTGGGAACTTTCAAAATTTTGATATCAAGATTTTCTTTCCGCAAAATATCAATAGCCCGAACAGTTGCATTTTGACCGGCTTGGTCGGAATCATAACAGAGAACTACCGTATTTGTATAGTGCTTTAAAACAGCCGCCTGCTCATATGTCAAGGCTGTTCCCAGCGTCGCAACGGCAAAATCAAAGCCTGCCTGATGAAGTGCGATTACGTCCATATAACCCTCGCATAAAATAAGCTTGTCCGACTTCGATTTCTTCGCAATATTCAAGGCAAACAAATTTTCACTCTTTTTAAAAGCCGGCGTATCGGAAGTATTCAAATACTTAGGCTTTTCATCGGTCATTATGCGACCGCCAAAGGCTATGACATTGCCTCTGACGTCCAATATAGGGAACATAACTCTATTGCGAAAACGGTCTATTAAATTTCCTCTTTTATTCGTAACGCAAAGATTAGACTGTATAAGTTCGGCTGCGTCAAAACCTTTGCTCCGCAAATGGTCTGTTAATGCAGTCCAGCTGTTCGGAGCAAATCCCAGTCCAAAACTGCGAATTGTCTTATCCGAAAGCTTTCTGCCTCTCAAATACGCAAGGGCAGCTTTGCCCGTAGGCGCGGTCAGCTGAGAAAAAAAGAAGCGCGCCGCTTCTCTGTTAGCCTCATAAATCCTGATACGCAATTTTTGCGCCGAATCGTCAAAACTATTGTCCGGCATTTTTATATTGGCGCGTTGAGCAAGAAATTTAACGGCATCTATGTAAGCCAATCTTTCGGCGCGCATAATAAATTCTATTACGTCGCCGCCAACATGGCATCCAAAACAATAAAAAGAATCTGTTTCGGGATAAATCGTAAACGAGGCTGTTTTCTCACCGTGAAACGGACAAAGTCCAACGTGATTTCTTCCTCTTTTTTTCAGACGAACATACTCTCCGACAACATCTACAATATTGTTTCTTAGTCTGTGGGAACAGTTTCCTTTACTTCTCTCACTATTGCAGCCAATTCAGACGATAAATCATTCAAAGAACGGCTCTCAAGATCGCACCACGAGCCTAACACCTGAAGAGCCATGTCACGGTTATTTGCTACCGGCGAGATTAACCCCAATTTAACAAAATCTACTCCGCACATCGGGTAAGACTTTAATTCGCCGATAAGCATTACAAGAGCAGTATAATCTTTGTATTCGTTGCCTAAACCGTAATTCTGCTTTTTATCGTTTGCCATTCTGTACAGCGGCAGACGCTTTCTGAACAAATCAAGCACTTTTTCACGGTATTCGTCATTTTTAATAAGGAACGTACAATTTTGAAAGTGACTTCCAAAGTCAGCCACCATTTGGTCATAAATCAACTCGGCAGTGTCAATATCGAGATATTTGGCAATAGCTATTCCCTTGTTTTCCATAATGGCTTTTCTTAAAATAATTTCCGCTTTTGCAGTTTTAAGTATTTCGTCACACTTTTTCTTTTCCGCAACGTAATGTCTGTTAATTGCAATGCGGTACACAGTATCGATAATTTCAAATGTAAGTTTATGTTTGGTTACTTGTTTCAAAAAGTCGGAAAGAACTTCGTCCGCATCGGGAACAGCTCGTATTCCCGGCATCGGACCGTCGCTCATCAAACATTCCATAATCAGAGCTATACGGCTGAAATTTTCGTCAGACAACTTCTTTTTCAGCAGACCGGCAACATCAGCCTTGCGAAAAACAGCGTTTGCAGAGTACTCGGCGGAAACTTTATTGTTCATGCCTTCTCGGAGAAGCCATGTTCGAATTTCATCGGTTTCGGGTCTAAGTCTTTCTACTGCGTGTATTCTTCCCCAACCGTGAACTTTTTTAGCCAAAGCAAAAATTTCTTCATTTGCATTGCTCCAATTTGTGATAATATTGAACAGCACAAAAAGAGTAAATTCGTCGCTAAGTCCCAAAATTCTCAAAAAGCCTTTTAAATCTTCGGTAGGCTCGGCAAAAATCTCCATCATTTCCAAACCGAACTTTACGAGTTCTCTGTCTTCGCAAGTCATACATTCGACCGCAAAATTAAATAAATTAGACGGGTTGACCTGTTCAACATTATCCATTATACAACCTTCAAATTCATCAATAGAACCGATAGCCGTATTTTTTTCAGCAAATCTCGACAAAGTAAGAAACGCCGAATCAAAGTCGCCTTCGTTTATCTGCCGCAAAAGAATATCTATAAGATGCAATGAGTCCGAACTAACCGGAGAACGTCCGATATGATACAAAGTAATGCCGTCCATCGCTCCGTCCACCACATACAGCTCGTTGTTTTTTGCCTCTGACGGAAGCGAAAAATCCTCCGGAAGCTCACCGTTTACAAGGTTGTCCGATATAATGTCATAAATAGCGACTGTTGCCGTATCGTACAACTCTTTTCCCTTCTCCTCGTACACTGACTACCAACCTCTTTTTCACTTACATTATTATATACGCAAAAATTAGATAAATTCCTTTTAATTTCTTGATTTTATTTTTAATTTTTTTGAAAAAATTTTGTTTCGTCCGAAAAAGCCTGAACTTCGCCGCTTGTAGCGTCTGCAAGTTCTTTGTTAAGCTTTGAAAAGTTATCTTCGGGAATGTGAAACAGGATTTCTACTGTTTCGCCAAACACAGAATCGTCGATTACACCGCCATTTTCGGGAATAAGAGAATTTATTTTGCCATACCGACTGTAACTGCATTTAACAGACGCTGCGCGGCACAGCTGCATTTCAACCGGACAGGCGGCTGCCAACGCTATCGCCGCTCCGTGAGAATAAGCCCGGACAAGTCCTCCGGCTCCAAGCATTATTCCGCCAAAATAACGGGTCACTACCACAACAACGTCTACTGCCCCTGTCTTTTTTATTACGTCAAGAACAGGCACTCCTGCCGTCCCCTGCGGTTCGCCGTCGTCACTGTAACGCATTATTTGCCCGTTTGACAGTACGTAGGCATATACATTATGCGTGGCGTCCCAGTGTTTGGAGCGTATTTCATTTATGAATGCCACTGCCTCGTCCTGTGACTTGACCGGTTTGCAATAGCCAATAAAACGGGAACGTTTCTCGACAAATTCATCTTCTCCATACTCTTTCACTGTGATGTACTCGGTCATGCTTTCCCCCGATAATATATAAATTATGCGCAAATTAAGGATAAGACAAAACACCCGTCAAGGGATTCCTCTTTTAAACCTCCTATGACGGGTATCTTAACTTCCTAATTGTCGCTTCTTCGCATTAATTACGCTGTCAAGAACAAATTACTTCTGTGACAAGCCGTAACGTTTATTAAATCTGTCTACGCGTCCGCCTGTATCTACAAGCTTTTGCTTACCTGTAAAGAACGGGTGGCACTTCGAACAAATTTCAACACGGATATCTTTCTTTGTAGAGCCCGTTTCAATAACATTGCCGCAAGCACATGTAATTGTGGTCTGCTCATACTTCGGATGAGTATTTTGCTTCATTTCCAATTCACCTCTTTCAATATTCCGTAGTAACATTACGATTATAACACTTTCTTTCCAAAAAATCAAGTGTTTTCAAAAGAATATCTTAGAAATATTTAAAAAAATGTTATTAGCTTAATTTAAGAACGATTTTTGGGATTTTTCTCTTTATCTGAATCATTGTCCTCTATTATACGAATTTCGCAGCGAGTAGTAATATTGGCAATTTCTCCTACAATGCCCTCTTTTTTCAAACCTACAAGGCTTCTTAATACAATAAGGCTGTCAACTGCCGTTATTTCGCCGTCCAAATCAACATCCGCTATAATTCCGCCTACGGAAGTAAATTTTTCTAATCCGACATATGCTCGGCTAATCATCAACGCATCATTTGCAGTTAAAGTTCCGTCTTGGTCTACATCGCCTAATAAAACGTCAACTATCCTTGAAGTCGTATCCACAACAGGCTCTTTAATAATCTCAACCGGTGTCGGCTGAACCTGATCCACAGTGTCCGGCGTATCGGGCGTTTCTTTAGGCTCGCCGCTTATAAAGCTGTCACCGCAGAATATGCAGAAATGCTTAACTGTGCCGTCACGCTGTTCAATGGTAATATATTGGTGTCCTTCCGCCGGAATAACCCTGTCATACTCTCTGCCGCATACGTCGCATTTATAATGCACACACCCGTCATGAGTACATGTGGCATTTGTAAACTCGGTAATTACGTCAATATGCGTTTCATTTGTAAGCGTAAGCGTAAACGCTTCGTTAACCGAATTTTCGGAGGTATCAAGTCCAAGAAGTCCCAGCTTTAAAACAATTACTTTCTTTTGATTATCTGCCGGTATCAACATATAATCACTGCCGCAGGACGCTACATACCACTGCTGAGCTGACGTGTCTTTTGCCGTTTCAACGCCAACTTTTCTTCCCATAAGAGAAGTAAGCATTTTGCCGTTTTCACAATTTTTTATAGTATAGCTGTTCCTCTCTCCTCTAACAAAATACCAAATCTGAGATGAAGAAGATGATGTCGCTGTCAGCATACCAAAATCATTTAATGAAAGTTTGCTGTTGCTCGCAAGCGAAAGATTTCCGTAAAACTCCGAGCCTAAATCAAGCGGTTCTGAGCCTTTAACGCTAAAGCTTACTTCTTCGCTTTGAGCTTTTTTAAATATGTTCTGAGATACTACATAAGCCGTATAATCGCCTGTCGGAAGAAGTACCGAATAGCTTGTATTATCGTCAACATTAGTATTAATATAATCGAAAGTTTTGCCGGCACGGCGTATATGTATTTGATAACTTGTAGCATAGTCACACTTATTCCATAAGAAAGATGTAACTACAAAATTCGTACCGGGCATAACGGAAAGCTCTGCCGAAGACGGCACGGGATTATCAATCGTAAAGGAGATTTTTTGCGAATCAATTTCAGCAAAGCTATTGACAGCCTTGACTATTGCCGTATAAGCCCCAGCTCCCAATTCATTCGCATTAAACGCAATTTCAGATTTATCTTTTATAGTTTTAATAACTCTGCCGCCGCTGTTTTTTATTATAATTTCGTAACTGTCAGCGTTATCGACTAATGTATTTAATTTTATTTTATCCGTATATTTATACAGACTTTTGGTGACTGAGAAATTATTAATACGAGGACTTTTTTTCTCATTCCATAATTTTATAAGCTCATTGACAGTATCTTCGTCTGCATCGCCGTTAGTATCAAGATTATATTTTTGCTGAAACGCTCTTACAGCCTCCATAGTTTCCAAATCAAATTCGCCCGTCACTTTTTTCAAATAACCAAGCTTATACAAAACTGCTTGTACCCAAGACACATCAAAGCCGCTGTTTTTCACTGATTCTTTATAAGACAAAACTCTTGTGGGAACAGTATGCGCATCGGGGTCGGTATCGGAATAGCCTGTCTTAGGCGGTTCGGGATAATTGGGACGCACATAAATACGTTTTACATGTCCCGCATCGCTTGTACAATTAACACCGTGATGCACATAACATGTATAATTATAATTAAATTCCATATGACGAACCTGTTTGTTATAATTACCCTCTATATAATAATCGGGACTTTCAACAATGCCGACATGAAGATAAAACGAATTTCCGGGGCAAACATAAAAAACTAAGTCGCCTCTGCGAAGGTCTTTTATATCATCTATAACCTTTGCATTACAGTTATCAAGCATGTAATTATACATATAATAACAGCTTGCTCTCATTCCGTAATTATAAGGAATAATATTATCGGGCATTTGAGTCAGCCTTGCGCAGTCGTTAACGAAATTGGCGCACCATGCCTCGGTATAGCCAAGTTCAGCCTGCTTTTTGCCCATTTGAGCATTGGCAACGGTAATTAAATCATCCGCATAATTTCCGGTCAAAGTAAAGTCCTTTGAAAACTTATGGGACTGATTCTGTGTTTGCGACATAGCAAGCTCAATTTCAGCCGCATTTGCATCAAACGTAAATCCCACGGAACAACACGCAAAAACTAACAGCGCCGACATACACAGAGCCGTTATTCTTCTAAAATACCCCATTAACGAACGTCTCCTTTGTAATAATATTTTTTGTATTACACAAACCTTATTTAGGGTAACATACATAAAAATATTTGTCAATATACAATTTGCTGTTTTTTGGCATAAAAAAACAGATTTTTCTACACAAAAAAAGGCTGAATCAATTTTTCAGGGTGTAACCCTGAAAAATTCCCCGCTTTTAAAAAAGCGGGGCAAGGCAGGCTTCGCCTGCCGGATTCAGCCTTGACCTATTGTAAACAAAAAGTCGTAAAAAACTTTTAATTAAATTTTTATTATAAAAATTATTTATAATTATAAGTTTGTACAGTTGTATTGGGCTGAGCGGTAAGCCTTTTAACTTCATCGGGAGAAAGGTCACGCCATTTGCCCTGCGGCAGCATGCCAAGCTTAACCTGCCCGACAGCAGTTCTTTTAAGACGAGCAACTTCCAGTCCAAGCTTATCGCACATTTTTCTGATTTGGCGGTTGCGTCCCTCACGAAGAATTATTTCAAGCACTACTCTGCCTTCCTGACGGCTTATGACATGAACCTCGCAGGGAGCAGTCTTTTTTCCGTCAATTTCCATACCCGAAGACATTTCGTTTATTTGTTCTTCATTTATAGACGGACGAACCGTAACACGATAGACTTTATAAACGTGTTTGGCGGGGTGAGTAACCTTATTTGCAAAATCGCCGTCGTTTGTAAGGAGCAAAAGTCCTTCGGATTCTCTGTCAAGTCTGCCCACGGGATAAACTCTTGCCGGAACATCTTTAACAAGGTCTGCAACGCATTTTCTGCCTTTTTCGTCGCTCATAGTCGTTACGTAGCCTCGGGGTTTGTGCAGCATAATATAATAATATTTATTTTTTGCAGCGACGCTGATTTTTTTTCCTCTGACAGTGACTTTATCTTTTTGAGGGTCAACCTTATCGCCCAATACGGCTGTTTCGCCGTTCACTTTAACAATACCGTTTTGAATAAGCTCTTCGGCTTTTCTTCGCGAAGCTACGCCGCACTGAGCAAGCAATTTTTGCAGTCTGATTTTTTCCGCCATGTCCACATTCTCCTCTTCTTTTCCAATCAATCTCAAAATTTCAGGCGTTTGAAAAAGCTGACGACATTTTCAAGAAAACTCGTGGTAATTTCTTTATACGCAGCATTTTCAAAAGCCGTCACCTCGGACTTACCTATATAAACGCCGTTTTTATAATATTCGACATAACCTATCTTTTCGCCGTCTTTGACCGGAGCATAAACAAAACGAGGCAATTTATATACTCTGTCAACTTCCGTATTCTCATAATCTTCTACGCAAACCAGCGGCGAAGTACCTATGCTTAATAAAATTTTATCTTTTTCTCCGCCGACAACGGAAATATCTATACTGTCAATTTCAGGTTCTATAGGCTGCAAACTAAGCAAATCAAAACCATAATCAAAAAAATTTTTATGATCTTGCCAGTCGCTTTTGCTGTCGTTAAGCGTAACGGCTATAAGACGAATACCGTCTTTTTCCGCGCAGGAAACAAGAGTTCTTCCGGCTTTGTCGGTATAGCCTGTTTTTCCTGCTATGCAATAATCATATTCACGCAGCAAACGGTTTTCGTTATAATAAGTCTGCTGTTTGCCGATTGGCTCGACAAAGTCAACCGTTATGCTTTTCTCACGGTCAATCTCACGGAAAAGGCTGTTTTCCATGCAATACTCCATAAGCTTAGCCAAATCGCAGGCGGTTGTATAATGCCCTTGAGCGTCAAGCCCGGACGGAGTAACAAACCGTGTGTTTTTCAAGCCTATAGACTTTGCTTTTTCGTTCATTAAATCCTGAAAACCCTCTTGACTGCCGCCTACGGTAAGAGCAGCCGCATTTGCGGCGTCATTGCCCGAAACCATAAGCATACCGGCTACAACATCGGACAAAAGCAGTTTTTCCCCTGCTTTCAAATACATTGAAGAACCTTCCGCATACATATCGGGAGTTACAGTTACAACGGTTTCTTCTTTGTCAGCCTGCAAATACTCTATACCAAGAATAGCCGTCATAATTTTAGTCGTGCTTGCCATAGGCAAACGCTCGTTTCCGTTATGCTCAATCAAAAACTTTCCGGTATTCACACAGTAAAGGGAATACGCATAAGCTCCGGAATAAGGTTCGTCGGCATAAACCGGAAATGACGTGCCTGCGGCAAAAATAATCGTCATAAAAAGGCAAATCAACCGTTTTTTCAAATCTTTCACTCCTTGTATTTTGTCATTAAAAGTCAATACAATTATATGAGCGAAAGATATTTAATTATGAGAGTTAATCGTTTGAAATATTATCAAACACATCGTTTTCCATATCGGCAGCTTCGTCAAAACCCTCGCTTGAAGCAGGAACTTTCTTTTCGGCTGAACTAACTTTCGTTTTGGTTTCAGACATTGTTCTTGTCTTTTCGGCAGTTTTTACCGTTTTTTCTTCTGTCTTTACAGCCGCCGAATCATCTTCGGAATTTTTCTTTTTATCATCTTTTTTCAGCTTTTTTATAAGCTCGCTGATTTTGTCGGCGGCATCGGGAATCATGCTTATAACTCTGTCCATTGCCCCGTCAAATTCCATATTCAGCATTTTAACATTTCCGTTGTTAACAACAAGAAAAGCCACAGGCTGAATTGTCACGCCGGCACCTGCTCCGCCCCCGAAATAGTCTTTATTGGGGTTAGCTTTTGAGGGCAAGTCCGAACCGCCCGAAGCAAATCCATAGCTTACTTTTGACACAGGAATAATCACAGTTCCGTCAGGACAAACCACAGGCTCGCCGATAATCGTGTTGACGTCAACCATTTGCCTGATATTTTCCATTGTGTTGTTCATCATGTTTCCCAGCTGATTATTAGCCATTTTTGCACAACCTTTCTGTAATTAAATTTATATTTTATTTTTGGCTTTTAAAACAATAAAATTCACAAGAGCATGAACAGCTCCGAAAACCACAAAATGCGGAATAAGCGAAATTTCAGCGTATACGTCAAACTCGGGTGATTTTTTATCAAAATCGGCAGCAATATTTACGCTGTAATCCTTATATTTCATTATCCTGAGCAGAACCGCTAAAGCCGGATAAATCCCTGAACAAAAATATCCGTAATTAATCGCCGTCTGAGCAGCGTCTTCAAATGCAACTGTAATATTTAAATCTAATTTTTTTATAACAATATTGCGGAATATCGGTTTCAAAAATGTTCCCGCCAATTTGGCAATTTCTTTAAAAACGTTCAGCAAGCCTTTTAAGCCTCTCTCTTTGAAAGTATCTTTCAGCCATTTTACAGCGGCATTTTCTTTTTTGGGTGTCGGCTTATTTTTTGTTGGCTCGGGATTTTGTTTTAAATTAGATTTTGCTTTTTTAGATTTTTTTTCAGGCTTTTTTTCACCGTTCAAGTCAATAGGGAATTTCAAAAACAAATACTTGACAATCAGCGATATATTATCGCTGTATTTTACTGAAACTCTCACGGGAAAAGAAAACGCTGTCACCAAAAGGAGCAATAAGGCAAGCAATACCCATAAAATAATTTTTATGACAATCAAGCTTTATACCCCCTTTGATGTGAAGTACTCACCGCCTATAGAGGCGGGAGCTTCCTTTAATCCGCCCAACCTTGCAAAGG
>CACWIU010000062.1 GCA_902761025.1 uncultured Ruminococcus sp.
AGTAGGGACGGTTCAGCCCGAATTTACGCCTGTGGAGTTAGTAGGTTACGAGGACGATGAAGCAGGAAGCCCATTGGCTTTAGACAATGGGTAGTTCACCAGCATTAAAATATATAAAATATATAAAGAATGAAAGGTGAATACAATGAGTAAAATATTAGTAGTTGACGATGAATACAGAATCAGAGAACTAATAAAAAAATACGCCATTTTTGAAGGTCATGAAGTTACCGAAGCAACCGACGGACTTGAAGCAATTTCTATCTGCACAAGAAATCAGTTTGACCTTATCATAATGGACGTAATGATGCCCGAGCTTGACGGCTTTTCAGCCTGCCGTGAAATTCGCAAAAGAAGCACAACCCCTATAATTATGCTGTCTGCCCGAGGCGAAGAATACGATAAAATTCACGGTTTCGAACTGGGCATTGACGACTATGTGGTAAAACCTTTTTCTCCGAAAGAATTGATGATGAGAGTAAACGCCGTACTGAAAAGAACAGCTCTTGACGAGGGTCAAAAAAGAGATGTCTTTACATACGAAGACCTTGTTGTGGACTTTAGCGCAAGAATTGTTACAATTAAAGGTCAAAGAGTAGATATGACGCCAAAAGAATACGAACTTTTCTTTTACATGGTGAAAAATAAAGGTATTGCCTTGTCAAGAGAAAAATTAATTAATCACGTATGGGGCTATGATTTTTACGGTGATGACAGAACGCTTGACACACATATCAAGCTTCTTAGAAAAAGTTTGGGCGAATACAGCAGATGTGTTGTAACACTGCGCGGTGTGGGTTATCGCTTTGAGGTATAATTTTAACATTCGGGATTTCAGATTTTCGAATATTTTGCAGCTGTTGAAACAAGGCTCTTTCAAAACAAAGAAATATCCGCTTGTAATGTGGCTGAGCGGCTGTTTCTTTTCATTTTCGGCAATAATGCTTATTATTCTTTGGCTGTTTCAGACAGTGTTATTCGGAAGTTTTTACAAAGCAATCAAAACAAAAAACATCACCAACTGCGCCCAAATAATTGAACTTAACATTGACAGCAGCAGAATTAATAATTTAATGACTGTCTTAGCGGAACAAAACGGTACAAGCATTATGCTGTGCAATCACGATGTGTACGGAAATTACAAAGAAGTTTACTCTGAATTTGTCAACAGCTCCGGTATATTGCAAAAATTGGAAACTAAAGATTTAAATAATTATTATGTGTCTTCAAAAAATAACAAAGGAAATATAATTAATATTTATGACAGTTCGGAAACGGACAAAATTCCACTTTTTGACCAAAGTCAAACAGACTCTGACACAGACAAATTTGTAGGTATTGAATCGGAACTTAACCGCCGCGGAGAAGAAATAATGATTTATTCCTGCAACTTCACAGACAAAAACAACAAAGAATATCTTTTGCTTTTGGAAGCTGCCGTAACTCCGTCGCTAAGCACGGTTCAAACATTAAGCTATCAGCTAAATATTGTCACTATGATATTTGTTATTATATCAATAGTAATGATTATACTTTTCTCAAAAATCATCGCTACGCCAATAGAAAATATCACAAATCGTGCAAAGGAACTTGCCGAGGGAGATTATGACGTCGAATTTGACGGCGGCGTATACAAAGAAATTGACCAGCTCAGCGAAACATTAAACTATGCAACGCATGAGCTTTCTCAGGTTGACCAAATGAGGAAAGACCTTATAGCAAATGTTTCGCATGATTTAAGAACGCCGCTTACCCTTATAACAGGCTACGGCGAAGTTATGCGTGATATCCCCGGTGAAAATACTGCCGAAAATATACAAATCATCATTGACGAAGCTACAAGATTGAGCCATTTGGTAAGCGACTTGATAGACATTTCAAAAATTGAAGCCGGAACAATGAAACTTGAAGCAACGGTATTTTGCTTAACGGATACTATACGTGAAATGTTCGGACGATATAACAAGCTGAAAGAGCAGGACGGCTATACGTTTGAGTTTGAATTTGAACAGGAAGTATACGTTTATGCCGACCAATTAAAAATATCTCAGGTTGTGTATAATCTCGTGAATAATGCCGTTAATTACAGCGGCGACAGCAAAGCCATAAAAGTAAGACAATTTTGCTATGAAGACCGTGTGCGAATTGAAGTCATTGACAGCGGTCCCGGTATCCCCCCCGATAAACTCAAAAACATATGGGACAGATACTACAAAGTGGACAAGTCCCACAGAAGCGCAAAAATTGGCACGGGCTTGGGGCTGTCCATTGTAAAAACCGTTCTAAAACTGCATAAAGCTCAATACGGCGTCTTCAGCACACTGGGAAAAGGAACAACATTTTGGTTCGAGCTTGTCAGAACAAATCCCGACGGCGAACCTTACAGAAACTAAGACAAAAAGCAGTTCATTTTCAGAACTGCTTTTTATTTTATATATTTATATTAGTTATTGATGAGTTTGTCCTCGTTAGACCAACTGTAAAGCTTTCTTACTTCCTCGCCGATAACCTCTGACGGAGCTTCGGCAGCCTTTCTTCTCATAGCGCGGAAATGAGCCTGGCCGCCTGCCGGTGACATATCCAAAAGGAAGTCCTTTGCAAACGTACCGTCCTGAATATCGGAAAGAATCTTCTTCATAGCAGCCTTTGTATCTTCCGTGATAATCTTCGGACCTGTGATATAATCGCCGTATTCAGCAGTATTAGAAATAGAATATCTCATGCCTGCAAAGCCTGACTGATAAATCAAGTCAACGATAAGCTTCATCTCGTGAATGCACTCAAAGTAAGCATTTCTCGGGTCGTAGCCTGCTTCGCAAAGTGTTTCAAAGCCTGCCTGCATTAAAGCGCAAACGCCGCCGCAAAGAACAGCCTGCTCACCAAAGAGGTCTGTTTCTGTTTCTGTTCTGAAAGTCGTTTCAAGAACACCTGCTCTTGCTCCGCCGATACCAAGAGCATACGCTAAAGCGCGCTCTTTAGCCTTGCCCGTAGCGTCCTGCTGAACGGCAACCAAACAAGGAACGCCCTTGCCAGCCTGATACTCGCTTCTTACTGTATGACCGGGACCCTTAGGAGCAATCATTGTAACGTCAACATCTGCCGGCGGAACAATCTGTCCGAAGTGGATAGCGAAACCATGAGCAAACATAAGCATATTGCCAGCCTCAAGATTGGGAGCAATATCTTTCTTGTACATAGCGGCTTGTTTCTCGTCATTAATCAAAATCATGATGATGTCAGCGCGCTTAGCAGCTTCAGCAGCTGTAAATACTTCAAAACCCTGAGCCTCAGCCTTTGCCCATGACTTACTGCCCTCATAAAGACCAATAATTACATGACAGCCTGACTCTTTCAAGTTCAGAGCGTGAGCGTGTCCCTGACTGCCGTAACCGATAATTGCAATAGTCTGTCCGTCGAGCAAAGAAAGGTTACAGTCTGACTGATAATAGATAGGCGCTTTCATATTAGCTTTGTAGTCTACCATTTTTTTATTATCCTCCTTACCGCATAGCGGCGCAATTTCTGTAAATATGTGTATATTGTGTCATACATGAACGCAATCTCGCATATTGCCTAAACAATTATAACACTGACATACAAATTTTTCAAGTATAAATAAAATTTTTTTTACTTTCCAAAAGATTTAAACGCCTCAACAGCATTATCTCTTGCGGTAATATTATTTGTGTTTGTAGAGCTGTCCGTGTAGAGCATAAGAAAACGCTCGTCGTCCGTAACGACTGCAACAGTATTTTTAGTAGTATTTTCAGTGCTTTCAAATAGTAAAAATGTTCCGTTATTTTTTGCATTGCTTATAGTTTGCTGAGCAAGTTCGGATTCCGTATCTTTGAACTCGTAAAATTCCACATAATACTTATAGCCTGCCGAAGTCATAGTAAATCTTTTGCCTTTTGCCGCTCCGATAGCGGAAGCGGTTGTTTCTTCTCCGTCACCCTTAATAAACTCTCTTTCAGCCATATACTTAACAAGTCCGTCAAAGGTGTATTCTGTGCCATTAATGGCAGCTGCGTTTGTTTCGGAGCTTTCGCCAGAGGAATCGGAAGAACCGTAAACATTGCCGTTAGTTGTCGGGCTGCACCCTGTCAAAAGCAACAATGTCATAAATAAAGCTGCCACACTCAACCAAATTTTTTTCATCACATGCTCCTTTATTTGAATATCAAAATTTTTTAAAAAATTAATTATTAATTAATTTTAAATCAGAAAGACATTTTATCCAAACTTCCGCAATTTCGGAATGTCCTTGTTTCGTAGGGTGAGCCCCGTCAAGCGTATCATACACTACGCCTGATTGCTGCGTATCCGCAAGATAACATTTATTTTGCAAAGTTATTTTTCTTATAACTTCGTTATATTTGCAGCGTTCAATTCCGCCGTAAGTTTCATTAAAAAACCATGACGGCTCGTTTTTGACTTCCGTTTTCATAATAGTAGAACACACTATCTTAGCATTTGGATATAAAGACATGATATTTTTCAGCATGATGTCATAAGCATACAGAAAATATCTGCAATCAGGCTTTACTACCGAATAATAATTACTTTTAGCAATTTTTACTCCATAGCCAAAATCATTTGTTCCCATATTTATCAAAATATAATCGGGAGAACAATCTTCTTTTTTCAAGGCTTCAAGTCTTTTCATATTATTTGTCGAAGGAAAATCCGCTCCGCTTACTCGGCTGCCCGAATATGAATTATTAACGCAAAGTTCTCCGTCCAATGCTTTGATAACTTTAGCCCACCATGTATCGTTAACACTTTCCAATCCGTTTTTTGCCTGTTTTTCCTTATCGTAATAAACGGCGTATCCCTCGGGATTAAAACCCTCAAAAGTACTTATGGAATCGCCTAAAATTGATACTTTTTTCACATTTAATCACTCCCGTTATCATTTTATTTCACATGGGAATAATTTATATACTTTAATTGCATTAACTTCGGAATACACCTTTCCCAAACCGATAAATATGCCGTTCCTGTCGCAAACTCTTAGAATTTCTCCGTTTAAAGAACTGTTTTTAACTGCCGTTTTATCTATATCCAGCATATTTCCGTTAGCGAATCGGACTGCCTGTTTGTCGCTTACCGTAATCTTGCGATAAACAGTAAAAAGACTTTCGCAGGAGAGAAGAATTGACATTAATCTTTCGGGATTTTCCCCATTATTTGAAAGCGATTTGATTTCGTCAAGAGTAACTGAACTTTCAAGAGAAAATCCGCAAGCCTTAGTTCTCACCAAAGAAGTCATAACCGCACCGCACCCCAAGTCATTTCCCATATCGTCAATCAAAGTACGAATGTATGTGCCTTTTGAGCAAGAAATTTTAATTTGACCTCTGCCGTATTCTTCGTCATAGGTAAGCAGCCTTAATTCGGATACGGTCGCCTTACGAGGTTCTCTCTCAACTTCGACACCGCGGCGAGCCAAATCATACAAACGCACTCCGTCTTTTTTTACGGCTGAAAACATGGGTGGAATCTGCATAATTTCCCCCGTATATTTCGGCAGCAAATTCAAGACATCAGACATTTTGACATTAAAATCATTTTTTTCTTTTACATTGCCCCAAATATCAAGCGTATCTGTTTTAATGCCAAACTGAAACTGAGCGACATATTCCTTATCGCTGTCGGGCAAAATATCCTGAGCTTTTGCGGCGTTTCCCAAAAGCAGAGGCAAAACTCCCGTAGCCATAGGGTCAAGAGTTCCCGTATGACCTATCTTTCTTTGACCGCACAGCCGCCGCATAACTGCAACCACATCAAAAGAAGTAAATTCCTGCGGTTTATTAACAACAATAATTCCGTCCATAAGTTCACCGCTGATTATTAAGTACGTTTTCGGCAGCGGCTAAAATTTTTGCGGCAGCTTCTTCAAGAGTACCGTCAAACGAACAGCCTGCCGCCGCATGATGTCCGCCGCCGTCAAGCTGTTTGCAAATATCGGCGGCATTTATTCCATTCAGAGTACGAACGCTTATTCTGTAATGATTTTCAGCTTTTTCCTTAATTGTAATGCCAACGCAAACTCCCTCTATTTGACGAGGAATACCCGCAAGACCGTCCATATCTGCGTCGTCAACGCCGGTTTCCTTTTCCATAGCAAGGCTTGTGCTGATTACGGCAATTTTACCGCCGCAATACAATTTCAGAGTATTCAGAACGGCACATTCCATTTGTATTCTGCCCATAGATTTAGTATCGAACATTACACGGTTAATTCTTTCGCTGTCGCAGCCGAGTTCCATTAAATCGGCTGCCAATCTCATTGTGCCGGGAGTAACATTAGAAAACTTAAAACAACCCGTATCTGTGCATATACCCGTATAAATACAGTCTGCCATAAAGCGGTCAATTTCAACGCCTAAAATTTGAATAAGCTCATAAATATTTTCAGCATTGGCAGCAGCTTTTGCATTAATAAACATTAAGTCTGCGTTTACAGTGTTCATTGCGTGGTGGTCAATGCACACATTAATTTTATTTTCAAATTCTTCTTTATAATCTCCAAGCAAAGACACCGACGCAATATCGACAGTAATAACCGTCTGATACTCAAAGTTCTGTTCTTCCATACCGTCGGCAAGGAACTTAAACTTTTCAGTTAAAACACCGTTAACAATTACATTTGAGCGCTTGCCAAGCTTTCTCAAAGCGCGGCAGAGAGCAAACGCAGAACCGAGCGTATCGCCGTCGGGATAGCGATGTGTTAAAATTACCGAATAGTCAGTATTTTTAAGATACTCTGCAATTTCAATCAAACTGTTCATCTGAATCGTCCTTTATATCCAACTCATTAAGCATACGTGAAATATTGGCGCTATACTCAATGGAATCGGTCGCTTCAAAGACCATAGCCGGAACATGACGCAGCGAAAGTCTTGAGCCGATTTCATGCTTGATAAAGCCGCCGGCAGACTTTAGACCTTTAACAGCGTCTTTAGCTTTGTCAAGTCCTTCCATAGCGCTCACATACACTTTACAATAACTCAAATCATTAGAAACTTCAACTCTTACAATACTAATCATTGAATTAGCGACACGAGGGTCTTTAAGTTCACGCAGCACGGCTGTCAGTTCCCTCTTAATATCCTCCGTCGTTCTTCCCATTCTATAACTTCCCATTAACTTCTCCTTTTTTAATACGTGAAGCGAGTTTGTCTATTACACAACTTATGTTACCCGACCTTTAGCGTGTCATTTACGGGCAGTCCTCGACCAACTTTTTTAACACGCGAAGCTCATTAAAGTTTTTTGTCCAACTTTTTTTCAAAAAAGTTGGCAGGTCAAGGGCAGCGCCCTTGTAGGTTGTTAAGGGCAAAGCCCTTAACAATATATTACTCGCAAAAGCTGTATATTAATTGTCACGGTATTCTTCAATAATAAATGATTCGAGAATATCCCCCTCTTTTAAGTCGGAAAATTTCTCTAATCCGATACCGCATTCGTAACCGGCAGCTACTTCTTTTACAGCGTCCTTGTATCTCTGCAAAGAACTCATTGTGTCTTCAAAAATTACTATGCCGTCACGAACAACTCTTACTTGAGAATTACGGGCAACTTTTCCACTGAGTACATATGAACCTGCTATAAATCCTACATTCTTTACCTTAATAACGCTGCGGCATTCCGCGCGTCCCAAAACAACTTCTCTCGTTTTGGGAGCAAGCATACCTTTCATTGCGCTCTCGATTTCTTCTATGCAGTCATATATAATTCTGTAACAACGCAAGTCTACTCCGTCACGCTTAGCATTTTCTTCCGCAACAGGGTCAGGACGAACGTTAAATCCTACTATTATTGCACTCGACGCAGATGCAAGCATTACATCGGATTCGCTTATAGCTCCGACAGCTCCGTGAATTACGTTAACTCTTACTTCGTCGTTAGACAATTTTTCCAAAGACTGCCTTACTGCTTCAACAGAACCCTGCACATCAGCCTTTACAATAATTTTCAGTTCCTTTATATCGCCCTGCTGCATTTGCTCAAACAAATTGTCAAGAGTAACCACACTGGGCTTTTGAGCGTTAAACAATTCTTCCTTAGCCTTAGACTTTCTCTGCTCGACAAGCTCTCTTGCAAGACGTTCGTCGGATACGGCATTAAAAATATCGCCGCCCGTCGGCGTTTCGTCAAGTCCCGTAATCTCAACAGGATAAGACGGTCCTGCCTCTTTTACTCTTTCGCCACGGTAATTCATCATAGCTCTTACTTTACCGACCGATTTGCCCGCTACGACAATGTCGCCTACTTTAAGAGTTCCGTTTTGTACAAGCACAGTCGCAACAGGACCTCTGCCCTTATCAAGACGAGCCTCTATTACAGTACCCTTTGCCGCTCTGTCGGGATTTGCTTTAAGTTCTTTCAAATCGGCAACTAAAAGTATCATTTCAAGCAGTTCTTCGATACCTTGCTTTTTCTTAGCGGAAACAGGAATACACTGCACATCTCCGCCCCATTCTTCGGGAACAAGTCCGTACTCCGTAAGCTGCTGCTTAACAAGTTCGATGTTAGCTCCTTCTTTGTCAATCTTGTTTATTGCAACTATAATTGAAACTCCTGCCGCCTTTGCGTGATTGATTGCTTCAACAGTCTGCGGCATAATACCGTCGTCAGCCGCAACTACCAACACCGCAATATCCGTAACCTGAGCGCCTCTTGCTCTCATAGTCGTAAACGCTTCGTGACCGGGAGTATCCAAAAATGT
>CACWIU010000063.1 GCA_902761025.1 uncultured Ruminococcus sp.
ACACTAATATCGTTTTTCTAAATGACTGAATTTTAGCGTATAAAAAAGTATCAAAGACAATATATGCTTAATCCGTTTTTTCTTAAGTTGATGACATTGACCTAAGAGGTGGGGGACTTCTTGCCCATTTAGGTTAAAAATTTAAATTAAAAAATTAAAAAAGCTATCTTCAAGATGCCAAAAATATCTGTGATAGACAAACATATGGTTTATTGCTGCAAGCATCTTTCCAATAACTTAGTGTATCAAATGATACATTCGTATATTAACACAAAAATCCTCTTCTGTCAATAGTTTTTTTAAATATTTCCTAACAAAAAATCTTAAAACTTATAGACAAAATTAGTTAAAAGTTGTATAATAATCATTGAGTAATTATTATTCAACATATTACTTGTAATTAATAAATCATTATCTGCTAAAACACATTACATTTTTTAAGAGGTATATAATGGACAAAAATATATACTTTGAAGCTCTTGGAGGTGGACAGCGTGTAGGTGCAAGCAGCTATTATCTAAGGTTCTGCGAGCATAATATATTGCTTGACGCAGGAACGGGAAAAGAAAAAAATACGGAGTTTTATCCCGATTATTATGCTCTGCAAACTTCTCCGTTCGTCCAATCAATGAACCAGATTGACCAAATATTTATTTCCCATGCTCACACCGACCACGTCGGCTATCTTTTGGAGCTTATGAAGCAAACCCAAAACGCCAAAGTCTTTATGACGCCTATAACTAAAATTCTTTCCGAATTTCAACTTTACGACCGCTCAATCACAGAACGCAAGCTCACCGACGAATCCGCTATGCTTGCGGCAAGAAGTTTGCTTGATAAAATAATTGCGGTGAATTTTACTCAAACCGTTAACTTCGGCAGCTATCAAGCTACTTTTTTCCCTGCCGGACATATCCCCGGAGCAATGATGATTCTGTTTGAATCCGACAACAAAAAAATCCTTTATACGGGCGACTATTCGTTGAACAACACAGCGTTAACTTCCGGCTGCTCCGTTCCGGACGGACTTGACATAGACACCATGATTATGTGCGGTCTTCATGCCAAACACCCCGAACACGTCAGCGACAGCAACGCTTTATACGAAAATGCCGAAAACGTACTCCTGCAAACTGCCGTATTCAGACAATACATTATGTGCTGCGTGCCTCAGTTGAGCAAAGGCATTGAATTTCTGAAAGCTTTGAACGAATCAAACAAAGACGGTATTCCAATCTATCTTGATTGGTCTATTCTCAATATCGTCCGCAAAATAGAAAGTATGTCCGTACCCATTCTGAACCGATACAACAAATTAATAGGCGACCATACCCCTATCGAACCGCATATTTATTTGACGCTGAATCAAAAAACAAACAACAATAAATATAGGTTGTATCATCAACAGAAAATCAATTTCTCTCTTCACGATGATTTCTCGGACATGAGAAAATTCATCAAAAAAATTAACCCTCGTCAAGCAGTGATAGTTCACTGCGGCAAGGAACGCAGCGGCGAATTAAACAGCTCCATAGAACAGGAAATGCTGCTCGAACCCGATTGCAGAACTCAATTCATTTTTGCGGAAGAAAAACAGTTGTATAAACTATAATAAAAAATTAAATTTTTATTAATTTTTAAGGAGAACAGTATGAATATAAACACAGAAGACAGTAAAACACAAGAAGCCATTCAATGCATTCACGCAAACTTGCTTGAAAGAAAAGAAAAAAGCGGTGCAGTCAAAGAAGACTACATAAAAGAAAACTGTATATTCGCCGTTTTATGCAGTAATTTTGACGCCGAACCCCGTGAAATAGCAAGAGCTATGAATACTAATTACGGCTTTAATATGACGGGAAACGACGTAATCAAAGTCTTTAGGGACAGGAGAATCGCAAACCCGAACGAACGTAAGGAAATTATGGAGTGGGCTGCAAAAGTAGCCCGAGCTTTTCCTGCCGCTTTGCAGGGAAACAGCGTTGCTTTTGAAAATTATGAAAATCTCAGAAGAACTTCTTCCTTGGACAACGGCAAAAACCATAAGGCTCAGTATCGTATCGCTGCAATTATGATATACGAAATGTATCCCGAGCTTACTCAGGCGTATCCCGACGACATCAGCTTTTTGCATACGTTCGGCGACGCTTTTGCAAAATTCTTTTTTTATGATATCTCCGATATCCTCTGCAAGGTTCACAAGTTCGTTTCGCCTTACAAAAAAAAGAGAAATCAGGAATCCAACCCCGAAAAACCCCCGATGACACTTGAACAGGCTCTCGACGAAATCGACCGTCTTCAAGGTATCCTTGACAGAACAAACGCTTTGTTTCAAGAATATCAGGACGAGTTCGAACAACAGCTTGCCGAAAGCAAAGTAAAAGAATTGGCAGAGTTTTTCGCTCGGCTTAATTCGGAAAAATACGGCTGCATAATCGACGAGCTTTTGGTTGTAAGAAAAGGCGTTAACGATTTGAGAAAACGTAATTACCAGCTTCCAATGCAAATTAACGGGCTTTTAATGCTTGTGGGTCATATGATTGCTTTCGTACAGGACAGCCATATTGTGCCTATGATGAAAATTAACTCTAAAATTCAGGTCACGGCTTCCGATGTGGAATTTTGCAATTATGAGGGGTCGCCGTTTATCAACGCTGATGAAACAAAAACTGTTACCGTCGTTTCTCCGGGCTGGATTTATAAAGACAAAGAACTGCAAATTTCTCGTCCAAAAGTAAAGGAGGAGAAAAAATGAGCAATATTTTTATAGGCATTGATTTGGGAACAACCAACTCGGTAATCGCAATAAGCTACGAACAAGCTAACGGTCAAGTCGTAAGCAAGGTGGTTGACATTCCTCGCCCGGCTGATATGTACAATACTTCCGGTCGAGTGGTTTTGACCAGTATGCAGCGTCCGACAATTTCTTCGTGCGTTTATTATCCAATGGAAAATAATTATACGCCTTTAGTCGGCGAATTTGCAAAACAACAATATTCGCTGCGTCCTCATTTGGTAGCCAAATCAATTAAAAGTCAAATGGGACAGCCCCTTGCCGTAGGGCTGTCGGACGATGTCCCCGACAAAACGCCCGCTCAAATTTCTTCAAGAATTTTGAAAATCTTAATTGACGGAGTTTCAAGAAGACTGAGAGGCATGGAAATTCACGACGCTGTTATAACAGTTCCCGCAAACTTCGATTCCTCTATGTGTCAAGCTACCCTTGACGCTGCGAGCATTGCCGGAATTGAACTGAAAAATCCCGACGGAACGGACAAATATATACTTTTATCCGAACCGAAAGCTGTTCTTTATGATTTGATGAATCAAATAAGAAACGGCTATATCCCTGATATTATCTTAGACTTAAACACAAAAAAACGAGTTCTCGTCTTTGACCTTGGCGGCGGTACTCTTGATATTACTCTCCATGAAATGGTAAGAAGAAACGACGATGTCCTGAAAGTAGACGACATCGCAACAAACCGCTATACTCAGCTTGGAGGCGATAACTTTGACGAAGCTCTCGCTCAGGAAATGTACAGGCGTTTTTTGAAAAAAATGTCAAGATATCCGGACGCTGTCACTGAAATAGAAAGAAATAAAGACAGCGAGGTTATTCCAATACTCAGAGTTAGAGCCGAAGACATGAAGCTTGAACTTAGCCAAAAATGCGGCAATGACTACGACGCTTTCATAGGCTGGGACGACAGCGACGACGAAGAAGTGGAATGCTCCGTTGGCTGCCGTTACCGAAGCTACGCATACGACGACATTTTTACAAAACAGGAAATTGAAGACGTACTTTCCGTTTTTATGGCTAAAGACTTGAAGTATGACGATTATAAAAATCTTGATAAGATTTCAAACACTCAAAATATTATTTATCCAATACTTGACGTACTGAAAAAAGCTTCCGACAAACTCGGAGTTCCCGATGTGAAAGTAGACGCTGTTATTTTAAACGGCGGAATGTCTAAATTCTACATGGTTACGCAAAGACTTAAAGAGTTTTTCGGTTTTGAGCCGATTGCGGCGACAGACCCCGATCAGGCTGTTGCGAGAGGAGCCGCTGTTTATCATTATTATCTCAATAAATACAGCGAGATAAAAGACGATATGCAGTCTTTTAAAGATTCCCCAACTCCAACTAAAGTTCCAAAGCCTGTAATTCAAATGGGACGCAACATTCTGAACGATGCGTTGTATCTTGGATTAAAAAATGGAGCGGTGCATGAAATTATACCAACGGGAGCAGAACTCCCCTACCAGTCGCCCCTTATGACGGGATTCCAAATAGAACCCGGACAAACAAGAATTGCAATCCCTATAAAAAGCCGCAACAATGACGGCAGTTACAGAGTTATCGCAAACAGCAATATGGCATTTGCAAAACGATATCGCGACGGCGCTTTCGTTGCGTTTGAAGTCTATATGGAAAGAAATAAAATTCTTACCATGCGCGCATGGACAAGCACAGACGAAAAAGGTCTTGAAAAAATAGAGGACGGCAGAGTTACTATAAATATTGATAACTCCGAACATTCCGGCAACAGCCCCAGAGTAATGCCCTCAAGAGAAGCTATTCTGGACGCGCAGGCCGAAATCCAAACATTAAGCAACCTTTTCCATAACCTCGAAAGAAACAGAAACACAAATGACAGAAATACTTTGTACAAAAGAATTTCAAGCAGCGTAAGCGTAATTTATACTGCCGGAAATAAAAAAGATTTTGCTTCTCCGATACTTCGCGCCTTAAACGCTTCGTCTTCGGACGAGTTTAAAGGACGGTTGTTTACTATAGCGCGTAAAATCGGCGAAACGTGGACAGACCCCGAAAAGAAAAGACTGGCGTCTATGTGCATGATTCAAATTCAGCCCTGTCTTTTGGGCTTTCCGTCAAAAGGCAATAAAGTATCGGCTGATATTCAGGCAATTTATACTTTAAGTATTTGCGCTGACCGCAATCAGCTCGATAAACTGAATGTTCTCCACAGCACGCCTAAATATCTTCAAGCTTGTCTTTATACTCACGCAAAAACAAAAACTTGTTTAGACTGGGTTTACAGTGAGTTTGAAAAAGATATTAAGAGAGCGTCCGACAGAATAAAAAGCAATCTTCAATTCAGTTCCCACGCAATCGGCGTTGCTTTTGCAAAAAATTCTCCCGACTTCAACAATATTGTTTCAGTAAAAAAACGGACAAATGCCGTAAACACGCTTTGCTCTGCCATTGAGTCAAAAAATCTTAACGATGAAATATTGACTTGCTGCATTATTGCGTTAGGCTGTATCTGCGACAAAAGAAAATATAAATGCGACATTGATTCGTCAATCATTGAGGAAGCTTTGAGCATTTTGGAGTACTTGGATTTGTATTATTCCGACGCTATAATGTACAAACAAAATAAGGCTCGTTCCGTTGCTATCAAGATGATAAACGGGGAAACACTCAGCGATGACGAAGAACAATTCCTTTTAACCAAACTCGAACTATAATTAAATATTAATAATTTTTAAAACCGCTCATGATTTTTAAAACATGAGCGGTATCTTTTTATACTAAATTTATTTTATTTTAATTTTTTTCTTTAGACGAATGTCTGATATTCGACAAATATTCTTTTATTTTATTGCCAATGTTGGTTTTTTCTTTGTTATTTTTATCTTTGCCAAAATTATAGCTAAAACCTGTTATTCTGCTCATAAGCTGTTTTTGTGAACTGCTTAAACTTTCGGCAATGCTGCGAGCCTTTTCCCACGCTTCAAAATCAAGGTCGGAAATGCGTTTCTTCATCTGCGCCGGTGTGGCTGCAATCGCTTGATAAACAGATTCGCCTTTCTCGGTAAATTCTTTATTGGCATTTTCAATTTTTTCAAGCAGAGAATTAAGACTGGCATTTGTTAACGCAAAATCTGCTCCAAAAATAAAAACTAATATCAATGCCGCTATCTCAAATACACACGAGGGAACAACTTCGACAAACACATCAACAGCCGGAAAAATATAGTACGCTAATGTTATTCCTGCCAACCCCCAAAAAATACTCGCCGCAAGACATATTCTGCCGTTAACATTTAATTTGAAATTACTGTAATCCCACCAGCGGGCATGATAAAAAGTTTCTAAAGTCCACGACGTAACATATTCTACAAGCGTGCTTACGCTCATACATATAAAAAATAATTTTACCGCACTCATACTCTCGCTTGTAAAAAAAGGAACATATTTCATCAAACTCTGCAAAAACAAAATGCAAAATCCGTATATCGGACAAATGGGTCCAAAGAAAAAACCCCTGTTTTCAAAATATTTAAATTCAAACGGCGTATAGACCATTTCCCACAGCCAGCCCGCAAAACTGTAAATCATAAATAATACAATAATTTTTGAAATACTCATAAATCACCAATAACCTCTTATAAATACAATAAAAATATTAATCAATGCTTACTTATATTAATAATGATTTTTGCGATAATTATATTAATTATATCATAATAAGTCCTTATTGTCAAACAGCTGTTCATATCTTCAAGAAATTTTACATTTTAAACTTTTTTTAAATATAAATTAATCAAAATTTTTATTCTTATTTCCATAATATGCCCATATGTTTCTTGACTTTTGACAATAATCGTTATATAATTTAATACGTTAAGAGCAAACAGCGGTTTACTCATACTTTTTTAAAAGCATAAGGAGATGCGTTTTATGTTGGATATCAAAATCACCAAAACGACAGAACCGAAGCAAAAGCCTGTTCCCGGTCAGCCGTTAGGTTTTGGTAAAATTTTTACAGATCATATGTTCATTATGAATTATACGGAAGGTCAAGGCTGGCATGACCCGAGAATAGAACCGTTCCATAATATTTCTCTTTCCCCTGCCGCTATGGTCTACCACTATGGTCAGGAAATGTTCGAGGGACTTAAAGCTTATAAAGGTGACGACGGCGATGTTTTCCTCTTCCGCCCCGATATGAATGCTAAAAGAACAAATGTTACTAACCAGCGTCTTTGTATCCCAAGTATTCCCGAGGAAGATTTTATTCAGGCTGTAAAAGCGGTTGTGGACATTGACAGAGATTGGATTCCCACAGACCCCGGCACTTCGCTTTATATTCGTCCGTTTATCATTGCTACAGATGAGTTCTTGGGCGTTGCTCCCTCAAAAACTTATTTGTTCATGGTAATCCTTGCTCCAAGCGGAGCTTATTATGAAAGCGGTCTTGCTCCGGTAGGAATTTGGATTGAAGACGAGTATGTTCGAGCTGTCAGAGGCGGTATGGGCTTCGCTAAAACAGGCGGCAACTATGCGGCAAGCTTGATTGGACAGGTTAAGGCTCACGACGAGGACTATTCTCAGGTTCTTTGGCTCGACGGCGTTGAGCGTAAGTATATCGAAGAAGTTGGTTCAATGAACATCTTCTTCAAAATTGACGGAAAAGTTGTAACTCCTGTTCTTAACGGAAGTATTCTTCCCGGAATTACAAGAAACTCTACTATTCAGCTTTGCAAAAGCTGGGGCTACGATGTAGAGGAAAGAAAGATTTCTGTTGACGAATTAATCGAAGCTCAAAAGACAGGCAAACTTGAAGAAGTATTCGGCACAGGTACGGCGGCTGTAATTTCTCCCGTTGGCAAACTTCGCTATGTTGACGATGTAATGCTTATTAACAACGGCGAAATAGGCGAGCTTAGCCAGCGTCTTTATGACACTATGACAGGTATCCAGTACGGTAAAATTGAAGATACATTCGGTTGGAGAGTAAAAGTTTAATTTTTTTAAATTTTAAATTTTAAAATTTTATTTATAAAAAAGAGTACGCCGCTTATGCCGTACTCTTTTTTATAATCAACTCGCTTTTTTGAAAAAAGTGGGACAAAGCTTTTATAAGCCTTGCCCCACTTTATGTTATTTTACCCCAAAATCGAAAGGAATACCGAACCTATCAGCAATAACGCGCAAATGCCTGCTACCACTCTGATAAGCAGCTTTCTCTTTCTTTCAAAGCTCATTTCCATACGCCCTTTCTGAAAAAATTACAAATCTTTTCAAATCTTTTCGCAAACTTCTCCACGCTGTTTATAAATACTGTTCTCAGGCACATAACCACGAACCATTGAAAGCGGATAAACATTAGTATTTCTGCCTAAAATCGTTCCGGGATTCAACACGCTGTTACAGCCTACTTCCGTATTATCTCCCACAATGGCTCCGAACTTTTTGCGGTAGGTTTCAATCTTATCACCCTCAAACAAAACAGTTACCTTTGATTTGTCCGATTTAAGATTGGAAGTAATAACGCCTGCTCCGGTATGCGCCTTATAGCCTAAAACCGAATCGCCGATATAATTATAATGAGGCGCCTGCACTCCGTCAAACAAAATTGAACCCTTTAATTCCGTAGAGTTGCCGACAACGCACCCCTCGCCTACGATTACCGTACCTCTGATAAACGCGCAGTGTCTGACTTCCGCATTATCGCAAATAATCAAAGGTCCTTGAAGATATGCCATCGGAGCTACTTTTGCAGTCTTGGCAACCCAAATGTTCTCGCCAATTTTGTCAAATTTGTCTTCGGGGAGAACATTGCCCAATGCCAAAATAAATTCTTCAAGTCTTTCCAATGCTTCCCACGGATATTCGACGCTCTCGAACAGCGGCTTTGCTATGGTATGGTTTTTTGCCAAAAGCTTTTCTTGCATAATTCGTTATCTCCTATTCAAACCTTGTCATTTTTCCTTTTAAACTTTCCTTTAATTATAATACTCCTCGTCAAAGATTTCAAGATGTAAATAGGTCAATCAATTCATGAATAATAGATATTTTATTATTAATTTTTTACATCTGCCGCTTTCGTCATAGATACTTGCGATAAGTTTTTCAACAAAACGTATCATTTCATTTATTTCTGTTTCAGACGGAGCGTCCTTTCCGAAACGAGCTTTTAAAGCGTTGTCTGTAAACGCTTCGAACTCCGAAGTTTTTATTCCGTCAATCAGTTTCATTGCTCGCATAGCAAACTTCTTCTCTCCCTCGCCTTTGTTTGGAACAACTCCGGCTATCTTCAACGCAAAAAGGCAGTAAATATAAATCGCCCTTGCTCCTTTTCGGCGGTTGTCAGAATAAAAAAGTTTGTGACGAATTTTTCGGACTGCAAAACGCATTGCAAACCACAATCCCACTATAAGAGCTATTATCAGCAATATTTTCAAAATCTTTAAAATCACTGCTCCGGCGCGCTTGAAAAACTCTTTTAAGCGGTTGTTTTTCTGTGGATTTGTGGGTTGTTCAACGTCAGACGATGACAAGACCGCGTCTTCGCTGTCCGTATCGCTTTCGATTGACGAGTCTGTTTCGGTTTCCGTATCGGTTGTTGTTTCGGAATCGGTTTCTGTTTCAGTATCTGTTTCGTTATCCGTATCCGTTTCTGTTTCGGTATCCGTGTCGCTGTCCGAATCCATTTTGTTTTCATCAGGCAATTCTGCATCGCTGTAATGGGGAGTAAAATCTATTACCTGCCAACCCAATAACGGATAGTAAACTTCTGTCCATGCGTGCGCGTTACTGTCGGGAATCGGCGAATATCCGCTCGAATTTTTCTTTTGCAGATTGTATTTGCCGACAAAATAACCCTCTACGTATCGAGCCGGAATACCTGCTCTTCGCAGCATGAGCGTTGCCGCCGTTGCAAAATGAACGCAATATCCCTCTTTTTTCTCTTTAAGGAAATAATCTACAAAATCTCTGTCACGAGGCGTTGCTCCGGGCGTCAAAGAATATTCCGCACTGCCTTGTAAATATTCTTTTATATAAGACGCCGTTTTGCTGTAATAGTCCCCTGCAACATGCGAATTATATTTCTGTTCTCCGCTTTCCGTATATTCGTATACATCGCTGAACAAGTCTTTATACAAAAATGAATTGTACAAGTCTTCCGTAACAGTATCAAAGTCAGCCGGCAAGTAATTGTCCATATTTTCGGGATATTCAAGATAGTTCTCCATGACAAACGCGCGGTATTTTTTTTCTTGTTCTAAAAAGTCTGTCAGTTCTTGAGCATTTTTATTTTCTGAATTTGGAAGACTTCTTATTTCAAAATCTCCGTCATGAAGAAGCTGATATAAACTGCCGTCCATACTTTTTGTTACCGCAAGTATATCATTCTCGGAAAAATTAATAGGATTTGCCAATCTTTCCTTATAATTCTCCGAACCTCCAAAGCCGTCAAAACGAAAAGTATTGTCAAAACTTGCGGAAGCATTTTCAATTACAGAACTTTCTTTTGACGACATTCTGTAATCGGTCAAAAAAACTTTGGGATTCATATTTCTGTTAATTATGAGAACATCGTTGTATTCAAGCTCTCTTCCCGAAAGCTCGCTCGCCGTTCCGTAACAAAATTGCGGGTAAAAATCAGATTTAGCGTAATTATCCCAAAATTTATACTTTCTATATTCTTTTCGGGAAATTTCTTCCCACTTTGCCCCGGTATACTCCGACGCTGTGTATGACCTCAGATAAAGCGGAACTTCGTTTTCTTCCGGCTCTATTTTTATGTCAAACATTATTTTTCCCGTATAATACAGATTTCCCAACGACTTTAAATCGCCGTTGTTAAACGCTCCCGAAGAATCTCCGAAATTTCCAAAGCTGTTGTTTTCCGTCATGCTTTGTATAGTATAGATAACCTTTCGGGCAAAATTATCTATGCTTTCTATCCTTTGATACTCAGAAAAATTACACGCAAAATTCGACACTGCCAAAATTACCAAAGCAGCCGCCATATACATGACCGATTGCTGAAATGCCGCAAACGATACGTACTGTCCCCTTATTTTTATAACGTTGCCAAAATCCGAGAATATCTTTTTTGACGCAAAATTACTGTATCCCTCAAAATGCGACATGAAGTTTAAAATGCAAATCATGCCGGCACACACAAGATATTTTTCACCGTCAAACGTATTGCATATAAACGGAACTGCCGCATAAATCGATACTATTACCGTAAAAAATACCGGACTGCATTTATTAATACCTGCATACGCCATAAAAAAACATGTTCCGAAAATAACGGCAAAAATAAAATACGTCAGCTCTGTTTTTGCGTTCCCTACTTCAAAATACGTAAGGTAATAAATGTCGCTCGAACGCCCCTGCTCCAACAAAATACTGAAAACCGCTTTGTTAAGAATATGCACAAAGCCATTCGCAACATACTTATAGTGAAAACCAAAATGTATAATATAAAACGCAAACAGAGTTATTGTCGCTTTCAGCGAATGTTTTCCTAAAGCGCTTGCCACGCAGACAGCCGCACAGCCCAAAAATATTTTTAAATAAAGCTGCCTTGCCTCTTCATCGTCAAACCTAATCCAATAAGGTCCCGCCGGCGCTTGAGTCATAATCTGAAAACTTTCAAATTCAACCCTAACTATACAATACATTGCAATCAAAGTTGCAATTATCGTAAAAACAAGCATTGGCAAATTTCTGTCTTTGTCCGATTTTATGCCTATAACGCTAAGCGGTTTGAGAGTACTTTCAGACGAAGATTTCTTTTTGTTGAAATTAAACATCTTTTGCACTCCCTTTCCGTCTTGTTTTTACTGCCGGAATTGTATCGACAGCGCAGAATCTTTCGGGAAGACATTCTATTACTTGCGAATCGCTGCATGCGGAATTGTACAAATAATAAATTTGTTTGTCTAAAAGTTCGGGTTCAATTTCGCTCATGCGATAAGATATATTCCTTTCTTCCGGAAAACGCTCGGACAAAAAACTATCCGCTGCCGGAGAAACGTCATCAAAATTTTTTATGTTGAAAACAGCAAATCTTCTCGCCTGCTCGCTGTACCGGTAAACGGAAAATTCCTGCTCGCTTTCAATCAGCTCAAACGCCAGCTTCATAAACACCGAAAGCATTTGATCTCCTATTTTTTTTCTGTCTTCGCCCTTAACAGCTCCAAAGCCTGTTTCCAACAAAACTAAACAATTTTCATTTACAGGCTTGCTGTATTCTTTAACAATCAAATTATCCTGCTTAGAACTTAACCGCCAGTGTATTTTCCTTATGTCATCTCCCGGAACATAATCCCTTACTTCAAATACTTGTGATGAATCATCTCCTTTTTGCGTTTCGGAAAATTTATCGCTGTCAATTATATATGAGCTTTGTTGATTTTTTAAATAACTGCTGTCGGACATAATCGGCATAATAATCATTTTAGCTTTAGTTGTCAAATTTTTTAATTTAAACGCTGCCAATCCAAACGAATCGTAAGCCATTGCTCTTGTCACACGACATTCTATTGCCGCAGAGTGCGACGTTGTGACAATCGTGTAAATTTTGCGTTCTTCCTTTGCCGCAACTGCCGTTTTAATCGTTCTCTTGACAATATGTTTCTCGGACAAGTCCTGAAATTCCACGTCAAATACAATAGCAGAAATAGGAAAAAAAGAGTTGTTTTTGATTGTAATGCAAAATTCGGCTTTTCTGTTCTCCGCCTGCGTCATATAATTATTTTTAGGCTGGATTAAAACGGAAATTTTAGAGCGTGATGCGGCAGTACCTACTATTCCCAGCACTGTTAATGACACAAGCACTACAATAATTGCAAAAGGCGTATAAGAATCACAGAACATATAAAAAAGAAACAGTCCTATCAATCCGATAATATAAAAAATTCTGCTCCTTATCATAAATCAGCCTCTAATCGTAGGTTCGGGAACTTCTTTGAGAATTTCTTCCAGTATCTCGCTGCTTGTTATGCCCGATACTCTCGCCTGCGGATTCATCACAATACGATGAGAACAGACGTCAACAAATATTTGCTGTATATCTTCCGGAATGACATAATCTCGTTTGTGAAGAAACGCACACGCCGCCGCCATATTTGAAACAGCCAACGCACCTCTCGGACTTACGCCTACTTTTATGTATTCGTTTTCTCTGGTCGCTTTCATAAGCTTGGCTATATACGAAAGAATTTCATCATGTCGGTAAACGTCGTCTACCTTTTGTTTCATTTCGATTATATCGTAGGCAGTCGCAACAGCCTGAACATTATCCAGAGGGTTTACGCCCTGTCTGTCTTTCAGCAATGTTATTTCATCTTCCACAGTCGGATAACCCATAGTCAGCCTTACGGTAAAGCGATCCATTTGCGACTCGGGCAACGGCAATGCTCCGGCAGTTCCCACATGGTTTTGAGTTGCTATTACAATGTGCGGCATTGGACATCTGTGAGTAACGCCGTCTACGGTAACGGCGTGTTCTTCCATAAGCTCCAAAAGTGCGGACTGAGTTTTGCTCGAAGTTCTGTTGATTTCGTCCGCAAGGAGAAGATTGCATAAGCCAGCTCCTTCTCTGTATTCAAAATTCCCCGTAGCTTTGTTGTAAATCGAAAATCCCGTAATATCGGACGGCATAACGTCGGGCGTAAACTGCACTCTCTTACATTCAAGCTGCATA
This sequence comes from uncultured Ruminococcus sp., assembly GCA_902761025.1. Lineage (GTDB taxonomy): Bacteria > Bacillota > Clostridia > Oscillospirales > Acutalibacteraceae > RUG592. The sequence continues at coordinate 13,485 of CACWIU010000063.1, forward strand.
GCCTTTGAAAAAGCCAATGCCATAGTTGTTTTGCCTACTCCCGGAATATCTTCAATTAAAATATTGCCCCCAGCCAAAATAACTTCCATTACTTTTACTAAAATATCGTCTTTGCCTATTACGGCTTTTTTTACTTCTTTAATAATTTTGACAGCCTGTTTCATAACATCTTCCTTTACTTTTACAAGAATTGCAATTAAATAATCACCGTCAACAACTTTAAACATATGCGAAGCCTATTAAAGTTTTTTTAAAAAAGTTGACTGAAATAGTGATTGACTAATTACAAGACATTTTTATTATAGCACTTTTTACACTGCCATTTCAACCGATATGATAAAAAAATAATTCGAAAAAAAGCATTGATTATTGTCAAAATTTATAGTATAATTTTGAATATAAACCCATTTTTATACTTTTTTACTTTTATTTTTTACGGAGGTGTTTATGTGATTGAATTAAAAGGCGTAAGCAAAACCTACAACGGCAAAGTCAAGGCTCTTGATAACCTAAGTTTCACCGTAGGTCAAGGAGAACTTGTAGGTTTTATCGGACCGAACGGCTCAGGCAAAACAACCACAATTAAACTTCTTTCGGGTGTTCTTGTTCCCGATAAAGGCACTATAACGGTAAACGGCTTCGACGTTTCAAAAGAACCCCTGAAAGCAAAAGCCTCGATAGGTTATATTCCCGATAATCCGGATGTTTTCCTAAGACTTAAAGGAATTGAATTTCTCAACTTTATCGGCGATGTTTACAAAGTGCCTGTCGATGACAGAAAGAAAACCATTGACGAGCTTGCGGAACGCTTCGAACTTACAAAGGCAATCAACTCTCAGATACTTAGCTACTCTCATGGTATGCGTCAAAAACTTATGGTTATTGCCGCTCTTCTTCACAAGCCCGAAGTCTGGATTCTTGACGAGCCTATGACGGGTCTTGACCCAAAGTCCGCCTTTGAACTGAAACAAATGATGAAAGAACATACTCAAAGCGGCAAAAGCGTTTTCTTCTCAACTCACGTTTTAGAAGTTGCCGAAAAACTCTGCGACAAGGTAATTATCATTAAAAAAGGCAAAAAATTATACAACGGCACTCTCGCCGACCTTGAAAAGAAAAATAAAGACAAAAATCTTGAGGATATTTTCCTTGAGCTGACAAACAAAAAATAATGGGCGGTGGTATGTATGAACGTTTTTCTCCAGCTTGTAAAAATTACCTCGTCTTCTGTTGAGCCAAGCACAGATGAAAAAATGAAAAGCAAGGCATTTGTCATTATTATGACTATTTTAATTGTGTGCCTGATTTTCATTCCCGTTTCTTTTTTCGTTGGATTCCTCGTATATGCTCTGACACAAGGTCTTGTAACGTTGGGCGGTTCGGGTTCGGTAGACGCCGGTTTGGCTCTTATGCTGCATATTGTGGCAATTTTTTCAATGGTATTCGGCTTTAATGTCGTTATGAGCGTGTTTTACTTTTCAAGCGACCTCGATTATTTGCTGCCGCTGCCAATTTCTCCAATGAAAATTGTCGGGGCAAAGCTTACCGCAACTATGCTTTCCGAAAACGTAATGGAATGTATTTTGGTTTTCAGTGCGTTAG
>CACWIU010000064.1 GCA_902761025.1 uncultured Ruminococcus sp.
TGTCTTCACTGAATTCTTTGAGCATTTTCTCAAAGTAATTACGGGTCATATTTATTGATTGTGTTGTTTAATTTTCAAGGTCCTGCGCCGTCAATCGACGGCTTATTTATTATATCACTTTGTTTTTTATTTGTCAAGAACTTTTTTAAATTTTTTTAATTTAATTTTTGTTATTAACTAAAAAACAATCGTAACAATGCCCTCAACATTTTCAACAAGCAACTTGTTTTTTGAAGAGTGCTTATATATAATATCAGAATTTTAAATTTTTGTCAACAACATTTTAAAAACTTTTTCAAATTTATAACTATTTATAAAAAACTTGTAAAAAATTCATTACAACTATATAATTTTTACTATATATTACAATAGTCGGGAATAATCCCGACTATTCTTTAATTATATTCAAGCTTTACCACCACAGAATTAAAATTTTCAAGCATTATAATCGAGGCGTTTTTATCGTTAATTTTATGCCCCGATTCCAACTGTTCATTCGCCTCTTTTATATAGTCGAACATATAATAGGGGTCTTCGTTAAACATTTCGTCCATGGCATCTTGAAAATCAATGGAATTGTCAATTTTTACTGTAAAAATATCGTCCAGATTTTTTGCCGCATTCACAAGGTCTTCAACCATTATTTCTCGGCTCTCTTCAAAATCATATATATACGTCGATTCAACTACAAAATAATTTGCACTGTCAGAATTGCACTCCGGCAAAAACAGATTATATACTTCTCCCAAACTTTCGTCACTCTTCTTGTCTTCATATTTTTCGGAAATTATATGGTCACTCTGAATTTGCTTATCATTTAAATTAAAATAGTTAAAATATGCGTTGTCGTGGTCGTCCCATGTTGCGTCAAGATGATACCAGTTTCCGTCAATTTTTACTGTATTCCACATATGAGGGGAATTTTCACCGTAACCATTCGCATAATAACAATCAATTCCCACTTTATTTAAAAGCATACACATAGCGTGAGCATATCCCTCGCAAACAGCACTGCCGTCAATTAATGCTCCATACACCGTAAATTCTTCCCAGCCGTCTTCCGCAGTATTGATTCCCTTAGCATAAGTACATTTCTCTAATACCTCGTTATGAATATATTTTTCTAAGTGATATTCTTTGAGATTATTGGGAATACTTGTCATAATTTTATTAATTTCTTCATTTAACGCGCCAATCATCTTTTGACATTCTGTGCCGCTCACATATGAAAAAAGCTGAATAATAGCCTGATTTCCGGCTGAACCGTAATTGTACCTGTTGGTAATCCAAAAAACCTGCGGGTTATCCATCAAGTACGCCTTAATGCACACGTCCATGTCCAATTCCGAAAAACTGCCGTCGTTTACTGTCACTTTTCCTATGGGGTACATATTATTTTCATTTGCTTCTTCCGATATTTTATAAACCGCTTCGTTTATAGCTTTATAGCATTCTTTCTGCTTATCTGTATTTAAACTGTCATATCCGTGAGTAATTTCACCGTTAGACTTGTAATATTCACAATCTACTGCCTGTTCTGCCGCAACTGCCGTATAATTGCTGTCATCATCAAATTTTACTTTTTCAAAAAGCGTTCCCTGCGCATCGCCAATCATATCGTCAACAATACAGCCGCTGCTCATACAAATTAGAGCTATTATAATAAATAAACACTCAATATATCTCATTTTTTTCTTTTCCATAATACCCCTAATCCCCTTAATATTATTCTTCCAATGATACGCCAAACTCACGGCATGTCATAAAGACAGCCGTGAGCGGTTATATCTTAATATCTATTTAGTGATTTTTTATATATCACTCTGCAAGTCTTGCTTTAAGTCCTGCCAACTCGTCTGCAAGCTCTTTCGGCAGCTTATCGCCGAATTTCTTGTAATACTCTTCGATTTCTGCTGCTTCGCCTGTCCATCTCTCTTTGTCAATATAGAGAATCTTCTTCAATGTTTCGATATCTATGTCAAGACCTTCAAGGTTAATGTCTTCGGGTCTCGGAACATAGCCAATCGGAGTTTCTTCTGCGTCTGCTTTGCCGTCACATCTCTTGAGAATCCACTCGAGAACACGGAAGTTATCGCCAAAGCCCGGCCACATAAAGTTGCCTTCTTCGTCAAGACGGAACCAGTTAACATTGAAAATCTTCGGCGCTTTATCGCCCAGAATTTCTCCCATCTCGAACCAATGCTTGAAGTAATCGCCCATATGATAACCGCAGAAAGGAAGCATTGCCATCGGGTCATGTCTGAGCTGACCAACTGCGCCCGTTGCTGCTGCCGTTGTTTCGGAAGCCATAATCGAACCTACAAACACACCGTTATTCCAATCTCTTGACTGATATACAAGCGGAGTTGTCGTCGCTCTTCTGCCGCCAAAGATAATTGCAGATATCGGCACGCCTGCCGTATCGTCAAATTTATCGCTTATACACGGACAATTCTTTGCCGGAGCTGTGAATCTGCTGTTCGGGTGAGCTCCCTTAACATCGCTTGTCTTTCCGTTCCAAGGTTTGCCCAGCCAGTCAAGCGCATTCTCGGGCGGGTTCTTGTCAAGTCCTTCCCACCATACTGTGTTATTGTCAAGGTTAAGAGCAACGTTTGTAAAGATTGTTCCCTGTCTGGTAGAAGCAAGGGCATTTGGGTTAGACTTAACATTTGTTCCCGGCGCTACGCCAAAGAATCCATTCTCAGGATTGATTGCCCAAAGTCTGCCGTCGGGACCTTTACGCATCCATGCAATGTCATCGCCTATTGTCCATACTTTATAGCCTGCGTCTAAGTAACTCTTCGGCGGAATAAGCATTGCGAGATTTGTCTTGCCGCAAGCTGACGGGAACGCAGCTGTTACGTATCTTGTTTCGCCTTCAGGATTCTCTATGCCTAAAATAAGCATATGCTCTGCCATCCACTCGTCATTCTTGCCGAGATATGACGCAATTCTCAACGCAAAGCACTTTTTTCCGAGAAGAACGTTTCCGCCGTATGCGGAGTTTACGGAAATAATATAATTATCCTCGGGGAAGTGTGTAATGTATCTCTTTTCAGGGTCTATGTCACATGAGCAATGAAGTCCCTTAATCCAGTTTTCGCTGTCGCCAAGTACTTCTTCTACTGCCGCGCCAACTCTTGTCATGATTGACATATTCAATACAACGTAAATAGAATCTGTTACTTCGTAGCCGATTTGAGCAAGCGGTGAGCCTACGGGTCCCATGGAATAAGGAATTACATACATTGTGCGTCCTTTATAAGAACCTCTTGCGATGTCAAACAGCATTTTGTAAGCTTCCTGTGGGTCCATCCAGTGGTTCGTAGGACCTGCGTCTTCTTCTTTTTTAGAGCAAATGAAAGTTCTTGCCTCTACGCGCGCAACGTCATTTTCCTTTGTTCTGTGAAGATAACAATCAGGAAGAAGTTCCTCGTTAAGCTTAATCATCTCTCCGGTGGACACGCCCTTTGCTTTCAATTCGGCAAGCTGCTCTGCCGAACCGTCAATCCATACGACATTATCCGGTGTTACAAGTTCTTTCATTTCTTCAATCCAAGAAAGAACAGATTTGTTATTGGTCATTTTTAATTAACTCCTTTCAGCCAATGCTTTTGCATAATGGTACAAACTGATTATACAACATTTTTTGAAATTATTCAATAGACAATTTTGATTTTTTGTTATTTTTAACAAACTTTTCACCCGCTTTTTTGAAAAAAAGCGGGGCAAAAAACTTTAACATGCTTCGCATTGCCCTTATCAGCCTTTCTCAATAGACATTGTTGCGGCTGCATTTAAGTCAAGCGACGCAGTATTGCCGCTTAAATATTCGTAATATGCCTGAGAACCTACCATTGCCGCATTATCTCCGCAAAGCTTTAACTCCGGCTGATAAAATCTATACCCAAGACGCTCGCACTCTTCTGTCAATCTTCTTCTTAAAAGACTGTTGGCAGAAACTCCTCCGGCTATTACAAGTTTGGCGTATCCATAGTCCTTTGCCGCTTTCAAAAAATTCTCCGTTAAACAGTCAACTACCGCTTTGCGGAATGACGCCGACAAATCAGCCGTATTTACTTCTTCTCCCTTTTGCTCGGCATTATGTATAATATTTATTGCGGCTGTCTTTAATCCCGAAAAACTGAAATCATATTCGCAGCCCGAAACTTTGGGGTGCGGCAGAACAAACGCTTTGTCGTTTCCGCTTTCAGCAGTTTTATCAAGATTTATCCCCCCCGGATACGGCATTCCCATTGTGCGGGCTACCTTGTCAAAAACTTCTCCTGCAGCATCGTCATGAGTTTTCCCGATAATCTTCATTTTTGTGTAATCCTCAACAGCAACAATATGACTATGCCCCCCCGAAACAATCAGACATAAAAAAGGCGGCTCTAAATCCTGATGAGTAATATAATTCGACGCAATATGCGACCTAAGATGATGTACGGGTATCAAAGGCAATCCTGCCGCATAGGACAAGCCTTTCGCAAAGTTCACTCCTACAAGCAATGCTCCGATTAGTCCCGGTGCGTACGTTACCGCAACCGCATCTAACTCCTTTAATGTCATATTTGCCTGTTCCAATGCTTCTTGAACTACTCCCGTTATTGCCTCGGCGTGACGCCTTGACGCAATTTCAGGTACAACTCCACCGTAAAGCTTATGTTCCTCTACCTGCGAAACTACCACCGATGAAAGAACTTTTCGACCGTCCTCTACTACTGCGGCGGCTGTTTCGTCGCACGAACTCTCTATAGATAATATTCTCATTCTCAAACCTCTATTCTTAAATTTTAATTCTTATTTTTTATCAAATTGCAGCGTCATTATTAATCCGTCTTCCTGCGGTGCAGAGTAGAAATTCTTTCGCTCCCCCACTGTTTCAAAACCAAATTTTCTGTACAAGGCAATGGCTGCTACATTCGATTTCCTTACCTCTAAAGTAATAAAACACAGATTTTTTTTATTACTGTAATTTATAATCTCTCTTAAAAGCATTTCCCCTATGCCGTTTCTGCGATATTGGGGCAGCACGGCTATATTCGCAATATAACCCTCGTCAAGAATTGTATGCAGCCCTATATATCCGATTGCTTTGCCCTCATAAACTGCTGTAAGAAAATATGCCGTATCGTTTGTCAATTCCGCTTCAAACCCTTTGTATGTCCACGGCTTTGAAAAACTTGCCTTTTCAATTAGCACTAAATCTTCAATATGTTTTGCAGTCATTTCTTCAAATATTATCTTCTTTTTATCAATCAGCATTTATATATTCTCCGATTTTTTTACAAATTCCGCCAGCTTTTCCAACTGCTCCGCCAAATCATCTCGGGTTTTTCGATATACTTCAATATCTCTCCCGTATGGGTCGGGTATGTCGTGGTCAAACAAATATATCTTTTTCTTTTCAATACCGTACTGCATTAGAATCATTGCATGGGTATAAGTCATCGGAACAAATAAATCTATCGTGTCAATCTCCGGGAAAAGCGACTTAATATCTGTTGAACGAAAATTTGAAATGTCTATCCCAATTTCTTTCAATACTTCTATCGTATTTTCACTTGCGGGACTGCCTGTATATGTCAAAACTCCCGCACTGCAGCACTCTACATTCAATTCTTGCTCTTTCACAATTTCACGAAACATTGCTTCTGCCATTGGACTTCGGCATGTGTTTCCACTGCATACAAATAAAATTTTCATAGTTTTTATTTTTCTCCTGTTTATTTTACAAACTGCAAGATAACCCGACATTATGCCAATCTTAAACAATATCTTTTAAGCTGCTGACATAATATCGGGTCACAGTTCTATTATTTATCTGTCCGATATATCTCTATGTGTATCTGATGTTTTAATTTTAACGGCTCGTCATATTTATCCAACAGTTCTCGGTACTCCCTTTCAAAACTAAGAACATCTTCTTCAGGCAGGCTCGCACCTACTCCGCGGCATGTCTTTACTCTGCCAATCCATGATTCTTTTGAAAATTCTAAAACCGTATCATACGAATGAATTGTTTCAATGCCGAATCTGCCCTCTGCCCATGTCGGATACGCATACCTGTATTTATAAAAACCTCCGCCGCCCCAATTAGGATTGTAACTTAAAACCAGCTTTTCCATATCGTTAATTACATCGTCCTTAAATGGCAGCCAATCCATGAATATCATACAAAATAATCCGTTTGGTTTAAGTATTCTTTTTATTTCTTCCGCTGCTTGTTCGGCATTAAAATAGTGAAAACACTGTACGGCTGTAACCACATCAAAACTGTTATCATTAAATCCCGTATTTTCAGCAGGACAAACTTTGAATCCTATATTTTTAATCTGATGCTCTTTTACAAAGCTTTCTCCAAAAGCAATTTGATTTTCTGAAATATCCGCCGCTGTAAAATTGGCTCCCGTTTGACACAAATTTATCGGCAAAACTGCTGTGCCGCTGCCAATATCGAGAATTTGCTGTCCCTCTTTGCCTATCCCAAACGATATCAATTTATCGTACATGCTTTTCGGATAAATATTGCGGAATTTGACATAATCCGCCGAAGTTCTTCCAAAGTCAAATTCCCTGCCTTTGTCTATACAATCAATTTTCATGATTATTATTAACTCCTGCGTTTTTATAATCTGTCTGTCTGATTTCCGCGCGCTTTATTTTACCGCTGTATGTCTTTGGCAATTCGTCTACAAACTCAATAACTCGCGGATATTTATACGGAGCTGTCGTATGCTTTACATGGTCTTGCAGCTCTTTTACAAGTTCTGCGCTCGGTTTATAGTTTTTCTTTATTACGACAGTTGCTTTTACAACCTGACCTCTGATTGGGTCGGGTACTCCCGTAATTGCGCACTCTACAACTGCGTCATGCTCCATTAACGCGCTCTCTACTTCAAAAGGTCCGATTCGATAACCGGAACATTTTATAACGTCATCGTTTCTGCCTACAAACCAATAATAACCCTCTTCGTCACGCCATGCCATGTCACGCGTATTATAACACTTTCCGTGCAAAATTTCTTCCGTTAACTCAGGGTCAAGATAGTAACCTGTAAAAAGTCCTGCCGGCGGATTATTCTTCACGTCCATTACGCAAATAGACCCCTCTTCGCCAATGCCAACTTCATTTCCTGACTTGTCAAGAAGTTTGATATCATAAAGCGGCGACGGCTTTCCTGTTGAACCAATTTTTATTTTATCCCACTGAAAATCCGCAAGCAACACCGGTCCCTCAGACTGACCGAATCCCTGATATATATTATGCCCCGTAAATCTGCACCATTTGGCGCTTACTTCGGGATTTAACGGCTCACCTGCCGTTGCCCAATGCTGTATAGATGACAAATCATAACTTGCTACGTCCTCTAAAAGCATAAATCTGTACATTGTGGGCGGCGCGCAAAATGTTGTGAGTTTATACTGCGACATTTTTTCAAGCAAATTTTTAAGATATATATAATTAGCTTTAATCCTACTCGGTTGAGACTTTTTATCTTCTAAAATTCCTGCATATTCCACTGCATCTTTTATCAAGAAAACAAAAAATCCTGTTGTTCCGCATATTTTTCCCCAATATTTAGGTTTTATTTTTTCATTTAAATCTTTTGCCATTTCCCTCACCTTTAAAATATTTTTATCATCAAATATAAATTTATTTGCAGATGAAGAACAAAATTCACTCAATTTTTCTCCTTTATTATCTAAAACATATTTAGAAAATTTTTCCCAAAATAATTTATCGTTTTTAATTTGAAGTAAATCATCAAGGCCTAAAAGTTGGCAAAAGATTTTATAAATAATAATAATTTCATTTAATACATTTTCTTGAACAGGTCTTGTAAAAATTCTCATAAATAAGTCATTATCTAACAATCCAATTGCTTTTATAGCTGCTTTACTTAATTCAAATTTTTTAATAGGTTCATTTAATTCTTCCTGTGTATATTTTTCTTCTAAGCCCTTTATTTTATCATCTACTGTTTCTCCTATTAAAATATCATAAGCTTGTTTATATTGTGAAATAGTATCTTTTAAAATATTTACATTTAATTTAACCAAAGATTTATTACAACCAAATAAATTAATTTTCTCATTTTTGGTCAAAAAAGGCAATATTGATTTTTCTAAAATGCCTTTAGAAAAGCAGGTCATTAATGTTGGAGGAACTATTTCTTCTTTTTTTTTAACTTTTTCTTCTCCATCATATGAAGCTAGATCAGAATTATCTATTTTGACATTATTTACCATTTTTTGCATTTCTTCTTCCTTTTTTTTATTTTGGGGTTTTGACTTCAATGTTGGCTTATTTGTTAATCTTCCCATTGATTTAGAACCTCTTATATGTTTTTTTACCATAGGACCTCCTATTGTATTTCTCCTTGGAGGTTCATTTAAAAAATTATCTTTATCTTTTTCTTTTTTATTTCCTTCTAATATTTTTGTTTTAATATTTTTAATCGGATTAATTCCTATAGTATTTCTACTTACTTCAGTATTTATTCTACCTCCAATACTCTTACCTCTAATTCTTTCCATTGGTTTTTTATTATTAAAATTAGCACTTGATTTAGTTTTGGCCAAATTTGTTTTTT
>CACWIU010000065.1 GCA_902761025.1 uncultured Ruminococcus sp.
GAGACCCCTTGTAGACTACGAGGTTGATAGGCTGCGTGTGTAAGTGTCGCGAGGCATTAAGCTTGGCAGTACTAATAGGTCGAGAGCTTGACCATAATATACGGTCTATCTTGTTTTGACGCTTTGTTCAGTTTTTTCAAAAGGTTTTTTTAAAAAATTAAAAAATATATTTTAGGTGATGTCAGCGATAAACTTTGAGTGTTTATTGTTGATTTTTTGTTTTTGTTCAAAAAGGTATGCAGAGAATATCTTTCCCTGCATACCTTTTTGAATAAATTTAGCTGTTCATTACTCTGACGCTTCTGTCATGTTCCGGCGAGTCGTTAATTAAAAGCGATATGCACCAAATGGCACAAAGTCCTACCAGCGTGTAAATGATTCTGCTGAGTATACTCGTCTGTCCGCCGCATATCCACGCTACAAGGTCAAATCTGAAAAGTCCGATTGAACCCCAGTTGATACCGCCTATAATCAAAAGAATCAATGATATTTTGTTCAGCATAAATAAACTTCCTTTCGCTTTGGATTGATTTGATTAATGTGTAGGTAACTTTATTTTTTACAGAATAATCGAAAATTATGCGAAAATATTAATTTTTGTAAAAAAGTTTTTTTACAATTTCGCTTTGCTTGAAAAAACGCTAACTACCGGCCAAGCTTGTTAAAGTTTTTTGTCCAACTTTTTAAAAAAATTGGCGGATAATTAATAACAAAAATGTAAGCATTTTGTGATTTTTGTAAATAGATATTTCTTGACTTTTTGTCGTTTCTTCGCTATAATTGAGTTGCTATGTGATATGATTTGCAGAGTATCCATGCAAATATTTTTACTGACCACCCTTAACGGGTTAAGGCCATACGGACAGCCGGGTCAACTGCCGATTGGCGGATTTTTCCGCCGTTATTGATTGAGTGGGAGTTAGTTCTTCTTTCTTCCGATACTCAAATTTATAGGTTGGTTACTTTATAACCAAAGCGTATTGTCGCATCAACTTGTAAAATGGTCAATAAGAGTAGTAAAAGTGAGTATTTGCTATATAGACTCTGTCGAAATTTTCATGTCCTTTTATGATTGTGTATAATTTCTGATTTTTTACAGACGGTGCGTTGCGGCATCGTCTTTTTATTTTTTGTTTAGAGTAAATGATTTATAATTTAAAGTCCTAAATCGTTTGAAACGGGGGATTACCTATGGAGGATAAGCTTAAACTGTATGGTTTTAATAATCTGACTAAAGCTCTCAGCTTTAATATTTATGATGTCTGTTATGCGAAAACTCCTCGTGAACAGCGTGATTATATTTCTTATATAGATTCGCAGTATAATTCGGAACGCCTGACCAATATACTCACTACTTTAACTGACATGATTGGAGCTACTGTGCTGAATATCGCTAAACAGGACTATGACCCTCAGGGGGCGTCTGTTGCCGTCCTTATTGCCGAAGGTTCTATGAAACCCTCGGGTCGTGTGCAGCTTGCCCATTTGGACAAAAGCCATGTTACAGTCCATACTTACCCCGAATATCACCCCGAAACTTGTCTGGCTACTTTTCGTGTTGATATTGATGTGGCTACCTGCGGAGAAATTACTCCTCTTTCTACTCTCGATTATTTGATAAGTTCTTTCGATTCTGATATTATTACTATGGATTACCGTGTTCGTGGCTTTACACGTGATGTGAACGGCAAAAAACTCTTTTTAGACCACAGAGTTACTTCTATTCAGGATTATATTTCTCCCTCAATTCTTGAAAAATATGACGCTGTCGATATTAATATGTATGACGCTAATATTTTTCATACTCGTATGATGGTTAAAGAAATTAATCTCCAAAATTATCTCTTCAAAACAGACGCTTACGAACTTCCGCCTACCAAGCGTCTTGAAATTATGGACAATCTCAGACGAGAAATGATTGAAATTTACAGCGGTAAAAATATTTTTTAATGGGAGGGCTGTTTTATGGCTTTATCTCAGGAAAATGCTCCTATCTATGAAGCTTTGGTGGAATTTGGAAAAAAACGCGTAGTCCCGTTTGATGTTCCCGGACATAAACGCGGCAGAGGAAATCCCGAACTTACTGCCTTGCTCGGTGAAAAATGCGTTAGTTTTGACGTTAACTCGATGAAACCTCTTGACTATTTGTGTCACCCTGTTTCCGTTATTAGAGATGCGGAAATACTTGCGGCTGAGGCTTTCGGAGCGGCTCATGCTTTTTTAATGGTTGGCGGCACAACTTCTTCCGTGCAGGCTATGGTTCTTTCAAGTGTGAAACGCGGTGAGAAAATTATTCTTCCCCGCAATGTCCACAAGAGCGTTATGGGAGCGTTGGTGCTTTGCGGTGCAGTGCCTGTTTATGTTGACCCTCTTTGTGACGAGCGTTTGGGTATTCCTCTCGGCATGCGGCTTAGTGATGTCGAACGTGCGATGAAAGCTAATCCCGAAGCAAAGGCTATCCTTGTTAACAATCCCACTTACTATGGAATTTGTTCGGATTTAAAATCCATTGTTGAATTGGCTCATAAGCATAATATGCTCTGTTTAGTCGATGAAGCTCACGGAACGCATTTTTATTTCGGAGAAAATTTGCCTGTTTCCGCTATGGCGGCTGGGGCGGATATGGCGGCTGCCTCTATGCACAAATCCGGCGGAAGTCTTACTCAAAGCTCCTTTTTGCTTATCGGCTCGGCTATGTCCGAGGGCTATGTACGCCAAATTATTAACTTGACTCAAACTACAAGCGGCTCTTATCTGCTTATGTCAAGCCTTGATATCTCAAGAAGAAATCTTGCTCTCAGAGGCAAAGAAGTTTATGCTCGCGTTGCTAAAATGGCACAATATGCCCGTGACGAAATTAACACTATCGGCGGATATTATGCTTTCTCAAAAGAATTAATTAATGGCGAAAGCATTTTTGACTTTGACGTCACCAAACTTTCTGTTAATACTCTTGATATCGGTCTGGCAGGTATCGAAGTGTACAGCCTTTTGCGTGACGAGTACGATATACAAATCGAATTTGGCGATTTAGGCAATTTCCTTGCTTATATCTCAGTCGGCGACCGTCCTCGGGAAATTGAGCGTCTTGTAAGTGCTTTGTCCGAAATTCGCAGACGCTACGGAAAAAGCGGCGGCGGCATGATGCACCAAGAATATATTGAGCCTATTGTCGAAGCTACTCCGCAAGAAGCTTTTTATGCTCAAAAAGAATTATTGCCGATTGAACAGACTAAGGGCAGAGTTTGCAGCGAGTTCGTTATGTGCTATCCTCCGGGGATACCGATATTAACCCCGGGAGAATTGATTACATCGGAAATTCTTGATTATATCCGCTATGCAAAAGAAAAAGGCTGTAGTTTGACAGGTTCGCAAGACCCTGATGTCAACAGCTTGTATGTTTTACTATAAGCGTATGTTAAAATAAAAATAAAGAGGTTACTATAATGGAGTTTTGGTTTTCGGAAAATCACACGCCAAACGTACAAATTTCAATTCGTGTCGATAAACAGCTTTACAGCGGCAAAAGCGAATTTCAAAGAATAGATGTGTTCGATTCGCCTGAGTTCGGCAGATTCTTAACTCTTGACGGCTATATGATGCTTACGGAAAAGGACGAGTTTATTTATCATGAAATGATTACTCATGTGCCTATGGCTGTTCACCCTAATGTCAAAAAAGTCCTTGTTATCGGTGCGGGCGACGGCGGAGTAATCAGAGAACTTGTTCGCTATCACGATATCGAAGCTATTGATATGGTGGAAATTGACCCTCTTGTTGTCGAAGTCTGTAAAAAATATCTCCCTCAGACTGCCTGCCGTTTCGATGACCCCCGACTTACTATTCACTATGAGGACGGCTTGCGTTTTGTTCGCTTTAAAGAAAACGAATATGATTTAATCATTGTCGATTCTACCGACCCATTCGGTCCCGGCGAGGGTCTTTTTACAAAGGAATTTTACGGCAACTGCTTTAAAGCCCTGAAAGATGACGGTATCTTAATTAATCAGCATGAAAGCCCGTTCTATCCCGAAGACGCCGCCGCTTGTCAAAAGGCTCATAAGAATATTGTCGAAACTTTCCCTATTGCGAAAGTTTATCAGGCTCACATTCCTACTTATCCGTCGGGACATTGGCTTTTTGGCTTTGCGTCAAAAAAATATCACCCCCTGAAAGATTTAAATGAAATTCGCTGGAATATGCGTTCCTTGACTTGCCGATACTATACTACTACTCTGCATAAGGGAGCTTTCTATATTCCTGCGTATGTGGAGGCTTTGCTGAAAAATGTTGAATAAAAATGTGGAAACTTTTATTGCCTGCGACTGCGATTATGATAATGCAGACGCTATAATTTTCGGTTCTCCTTTCGATTCTACTACCTCATTTCGTCCGGGTACTCGTTTCGGACCGTCTGCTGTCAGAAGCGAATCTTACGGAATTGAAACTTACAGTCCTTATCAAGATAAAGACTTGGAAGATATTTGCGTAATGGACAGCGGCGACATTGAACTGCGAATAGGCGACACAAACGCTGTTCTTGCTCAAATCGAAGAAAGAACTCGACAAATTTTAAACGACGGAAAATGCCCCGTAATGATTGGCGGCGAACATCTCGTTACTTTAGGGGCTTTTCGTGCGGTCGCTCAAAAATACCCCGATGTTCACATTGTCCATTTTGACGCTCATGCAGATTTGCGTGAAGATTATCTCGGAGTAAAGCTTTCTCATGCTTGTGTTTTGAGAAGATGCTGGGATATTGTCGGCGACGGAAAAATTCATCAGTTCGGAATACGCTCGGGAGAAAAAGCGGAGTTTGCTTTTGCTAAGCTCCATACGGATTTTCACCCTTTTGATTTGAAAAATGTCGAAGATTCGTTAAAGTTTTTGGCTGAAAGTCAAGCTCCCGTTTATTTTACTCTTGATATGGACGTTTTAGACCCGTCAATTTTTCCCGGAACGGGTACTCCCGAAGCCGGCGGCGTTATGTTTGAAGAGTTGAGAACAGCAGTCACTTTCGTATGCTCAAAACTCAATATAGTTGGCTGCGACATCAACGAATTAAGTCCTCACTATGACGCAAGCGGTGTTTCAACTGCTGTTGTTTGTAAAATTTTAAGAGAAATTCTTCTTGCTTTGCACTAATGCCAATAATATAAAAAGCAGGTGATATGACTATGATTAAAATATTTGATAAAAATGTTTCCCTGCCTTTAAGAATCATGCAAGCACTTTTATTAGTATTAACAGTTTATTTTTTTGCTATGAATATCGTATATGTAGTGCATACGCTTTCTTTTGTCAAAGTACAAGGAGTTATCACAGAATATGAAACAGTATCGTTTGACAATAGGTTTGAATACTACGTTACAGTTGAATACGAATATTCGGGAAGTAAATACATGGCTGTTAAAAGAACAGGATATATTGACGAATATGCCGTTGGCGGTGAAATGACTGTAAAGATTAACCCGAAAAATCCGTCTGAAACCGAAGATTTATCAATGTTGGGCAGATATGCGGCTATGGATACTCTTCTTGTTATTTTGCTGGCAGGCGTGACCTATGCCGCTGTCAATCAGGGGAAAAGCACTGAACGCTTTAAAAAGAGAAGCGAATCCAAAAGCTATTTGGTTAGTAATTATGAACTGGAGAAAGATAATAAAGATTCTTACAATAACAATCAATAGGGAAAACAAGGGGGGGGGTATTGTGCGTTCAAAAAATAATCTTGGTATTATTATTTTTTTAATAGCGAGTATTTTGATTGTTACGTTTGGAATTGCACATCATTTTTACAGCTGCAAAGATTATGTAAAGATTGAAGCTGTTACAACTAACGTGTACAGTGTTGATTATGATGACGAAGGCTCGTCAAGCTACATTGATTTGGAATATGAATACAACGGAGAAAAATATTCTATCACAAGAAAAGTGACAACAACATTAAATAAACAAATCGGTCAAAAGGTAATTGTCAAATGCGACCCCGACATTCCCTCGATTGCCGAAGATACTTATATGCGAGATTTTTTTATTATTATAGATATTGTGTTATTAATAGCTTTGCTTATGGTAATAGTAATTTCTCGCTCGCAGAATAGTAATGAAAGTAAGCAAAAATTGGATTTTGATACTCCGGCTGATTTCAATACGTATGATAACACAAGACTGAGTGAACACAAGCCATAATTGAGAGGGTGAGCGTTTTTATGGAAAACTTGAATCATAAAAAAATAATAAAAATAATGGCTGTTATTTCAATAATAATTATGGTATTGGGCTTTGTTTGCGGCATAGTTGTTTACTATGAGATTTCTTCGCAAATAACCCCGGCTGAGGGCGGTATTTATATAGACGGCACAGATGTTTCGGGTTTGATTGCGTTTTTAGGAAAAGCAGGACTTTTAATAATAAGCGCGGCGGCTGTTGTCATAAGCGGTTTTGTAGTTATGGTTCAATGGCTGATGTACGGAGCTATACGTTTGATTATAAGTATTGTTAAGAATAGTAAAAGCTCAGTTTCATATTATGACAATAATATGATGTGAAAAATTATAATTTAAAAATTTTAAGGAGAATATTTGAATTATGAGTAAAGTTTTAATTATTGGCTGCGGCGGCGTTGCAAGCGTTGCCATTCAAAAATGCTGTCAGCATAGCGATGTGTTTGAGGAAATCTGCATTGCAAGCCGCACAAAGTCAAAGTGCGACGCTTTGAAAGAAAAATTACAGGGCAAAACTGCAGCTAAAATTACTACGGAACAGGTTGATGCGGATAAAACGGAAGAATTGGTAAGTTTAATCAAAAAAGTTCAGCCTGATTTGGTTATGAATATTGCTTTGCCGTATCAGGATTTAACTATTATGGACGCTTGCCTTGAGTGCGGCGTAAATTATATGGATACCGCAAACTATGAGCCGGAAGACATTACCGACCCCGAATGGCGAGCTGTTTATGACAAACGCTGTAAAGAAGAGGGTTTTTCCGCTTACTTTGACTATTCGTGGCAATGGGCATATAAAGAGAAGTTCGAAAAAGCAGGCTTAACAGCGTTGCTTGGTTCGGGATTTGACCCGGGTGTTACCCAGGCTTACTGCGCGTATGCTCAAAAGCATTTGTTTGACAGAATTGACACTATCGACATTCTCGACTGCAACGGCGGCGACCATGGATACCCGTTTGCAACTAACTTTAATCCCGAAATTAATCTTCGTGAAGTTTCCGCTCCGGGTTCTTACTGGGAGAACGGTCGCTGGGTAGAAATTCCGGCAATGAGCATTAAGAGAGAGTATAATTTTGCTCAGGTTGGTAAGAAAGATATGTACTTGCTCCACCATGAAGAGATTGAGTCGCTTGCTAAAAATATTCCCGATGTCAAAAGGATTCGTTTCTTTATGACATTCGGTCAAAGCTATCTTACTCATATGAATTGTCTGGAGAATGTAGGAATGCTGTCTACCGAGCCGATTGAATTTGAGGGACATGAAATTGTGCCAATTCAGTTTTTGAAAGCCTTGCTTCCAGACCCTGCAACGCTTGGACCACGCACTGTTGGCAAAACTAATATCGGCTGTATTTTCACGGGCATTAAAGACGGCAAAGAGAAAAAAGCTTATATTTATAATGTGTGCGACCACCAAGAATGTTACAAAGAAGTCGGCTCACAGGCTATTTCTTATACGACTGGAGTTCCGGCAATGATTGGTGCTATGATGCTCTTGACAGGCAAGTGGAATAAAGCCGGAGTTTATACTGTTGAAGAATTTGACCCCGACCCATATATGGAACAGCTTAACAAGTGCGGTTTGCCGTGGCAAGTAGACGAAAATCCGGCATTGGTGGACTGAGTTAATGAACAGTGGATTGAAAACACCTTATTTTTTGGTGGACGAAAAATTATTGTTGAATAATTTGAAGATTTTACAGTCTGTACAGCAAGATACGGGCTGTAAAATCCTGCTTGCTCAAAAGGCTTTTTCAATGTTTTACGCTTATCCGCTCATTTCAAAGTATTTAAGCGGAACTACTGCAAGCGGACTTTATGAGGCGAGATTGGGCAAAGAAAAATTTGGCGGAGAAACTCATGTTTTTTCTCCGGCTTATCGAGAAGATGAGTTTGAAGAAATTTTGCAGTACGCAGACGATATTGTGTTTAATTCGTCACTTCAAGTAAAAAAATTTGCGGAACGTGCAAGGCTTAAAGGAAAGTCTGTGGGACTTAGAGTAAATCCCGAATGTTCTACTCAAGAGGGACATGCAATATATGACCCATGCTCAGTTGGTTCAAGATTAGGCTGTACGTTGGAGCAGCTTGACGAAAGTATAATACCTTTGCTTGACGGACTGCATTTTCATACGCTGTGCGAACAAAATTCAGATGATTTAGAAAAGACTGCAAAAGCCTTTGAAGAAAAATTCGGAAAATATCTTTCGGGCATGAAGTGGGTGAATTTTGGCGGCGGTCATCATATTAC
>CACWIU010000066.1 GCA_902761025.1 uncultured Ruminococcus sp.
TGTTGTTTTAACAAACTCATCATTTCGGACGAATGAGGAAGTTCATTATTGTACACCGATAATAAAAACCTTGCGCAATCGCCTGTTGAAGTATAATTATCTCCGTTTATCGTGCTTTCCAACAGCAAACGTCCCATTGAAGTATAACCGTAACCGTGACTTTGACAATATGCCGTAACCGCATGTCTTCCGGCGTCCGTATCGCCGCCGCCCAAAAGTCCCACAAGATGATTTGCCGCATAATTATCGCTTACAGTAATCATATTGTAAAGATATGTGTCAAGTCCCGAATCCTGAGAACTGTAAGCGTCATAGTTTTCATAAACCGCACCCATGATAAAGAGCTTAATCAAGCTTGCAGCCTGCATTTGCGAGTCGTTCACAGTCGAATAGTCCCCCGAAGACGGAACAATCACCGCCGCAGACCAATTTCCGCCGGCATTATTTCTCGCCGCTGAAACAGCCTGATTTAGCGTTTCCGATATATCTCCCTGTTCCGTTGCCGTAGGTTTAGAAACATTTTCGTTATTGCTTTCAACGGCTGTGTTCGAATTTGGGATATCCGAATCAATCTCTGTCGGATTTGAACTGACAGTCGGATTATCATAATTTGAAACAGAGCTTCCGCCGCCGACATAACCCGACGAGCCTCCCCCGTTTCCTGCTCCGCCGTCACCGCCGTATGTGTAAGTATACGTATATGTTTCGCCGCCCGTATTGTTCGAAGAAGTTCCATTTGCGGAAGAACTTGTTGTTAATTCCTGATTTTGAACTGAAGCGGAATTTTCTTCCAAAGCATTTACCGCTATGTAACCGACATATCCGTTAGACGTGACAACTTTCCACTGACCGCCGCCCGTTTTAGCCAAAACTGTAACTTCTTCGCCCGAATAAAGCATACAAATAAAAGAATCTTCTTTATTTGCTTTTCCGAAAAGCTCCGTATTTTCAGACTTTACAGTATAAACATCGCCTTTTGTTACAAAAGCCTTATCCCCAACAAAGTAATCGCTGTTGACCCAGCCGCTTACTTTTTTGTCGGGAGAATAAACATACGAATAACCCTCGGGGACCGTTTCCCCTTTGTATTCTTTCAGTTCTACCGCCGAACCAGCAGACAGTTCAGCCAAAACTTCTCCCGACTGAAAGTCATCTGAGTAAATCGGAACATTTGCAGCTCCGGTAAGATAAAAAATATTTTTGGAAGTATCTTTTTTTGTATCGTCATTTTTTGTGGACTCGGCTTGTTTCACATCGGAAGAAGTCTGCTTTTTGGAATCCATTTCGGGATTTGGAGTATCTTTTGTTTCCGAAACATTATTTTCAGAGGGAATTTCAATGTTCTGCAATGTATTTTTGCCGCAGCCCGAAAACAGACTTAACACAATCGCTGCCGCAGCAACAACACATATTATTTTTTTTGATAGCATTCTTTCAAATCACCATACTTTTGATTTCAATAATTTTTGTCCAACTTTACTAGAAAGTTTATTGGGAATTAAGTACAAGCCATTGATTATAGATTAGATTACTCTAAAAAGTCAAATCGCTGTGACTTCCCATACGTACAAGTGATAGTATAAGAGTGTCCTCAATAATACGGTAAACAAGCAACCAATCAGGCTGTATATGGCACTCTCGATGTCCTACCCAATTTCCGGTCAAAGCGTGGTCTTTGTTCTTTTCAGGCAGTTTTTCGCCATATTGTATAGTTGTTACAATGTTGTCCAGCAAAGCAAGGTCTAAACCACGCTTTTTGGCTCTTTTCAAATCTTTACGGAATACGGCAGTCAACTAAATTTGATACTTAGGTTCTTTTTTAATCATCTTCATTTTCCTCGTTTTCGATTTCTGCCAAAAGTTCCTTGAAACTGCCGTAACGCTTTCTTTCCGCCCCCTCTGCTATTAAGTCGCTTTCGATTCGTGCCAACACATTGTCATCAGCAAAAAACCTTAAAAAATCAATAAGCTGACTTTCGTTAAGCGAGTTAAATACAGCAACGGCATAATCTCTTGTATTTAACATTTCCAATCTCTCCTTTCAATCCGTTTAATTAATATTAATTTCGATTGCTCTTGTAAATGTAATTGCTGTCTACATATCCCCAGCGGTCATACTTCGGCGAATAAACCCACCAGTATGTATCTGTGAAATTAACATATGAAGTTCCACTGTATACGTATACAACATCACCGTTGTAAAGCTTTGCTACTTCGTTGCTGCTGTTGTAGGACGGAGCATTTCTAAGAGCAAGATAACCGCTTGAAACTCTTGTATCCCATATTTCATAACCCGAACTTGGAGTTGTCGTAACAGTTGAACCTTGACCCGGCGTCAAATAATTCTTATTGACATAACCATAAACCCCAAGCTTTGGCGAATAACAATACCAATAATCGGCATTTCCCGTATTGGTAGATACAACCAATACTTCTTCGCCGTTCTGCATTTGACCGAGTTCGTTGCTTGAATCAAATTTCATAGCGTTTCTGATTGCAAGATATCCCGAACTTACGCTTGCATAATATACGGAATAACTGTTCGGATAATTGCCGCTGCCTAAACGGAAACCATTGTTGTTATTGTTATTATTATTGTTGTTAGTATTGGCATTATTGCCGCCTACGGTCAAATAATTCTTATTTACATAGCCGTAAATACCAAGCTTTGGCGAATAACTGTACCAATAATCAGCATTGCCCGTATTGGTGGAAACAACGTAAACAGCCTCGCCGTTTTGGATTTGCCCAAGCTCGTTGCTTGAATCGTATTTCATAGCGTTTCTTATAGCAAGATATCCTGTTTTTACGCTTGCATAATAAAGCGAATAGTTCTGAGGAGCTGAACCGCTGCCAAAACGGAATCCCGAGTTATTATTGTTATTATTGTTATTGTTGTTATTGTTGTTTGTATTTGCCTTGCTGCTTGTATTGTTTGACGAAGCCTTTGAAGAGGACTCTTCAACTTTTTTATCGGAAATATTCGTGCATTTAACATAACCGTAATTTTTTGTGTCTTTTACATTGACATACCAAAAATTACCCGAGTTTTTGGAAAGGATTACAACGGCAGTATTTTTTTGAAGCTTGCTGAGTTCTTTTCTGTCATCGTCCCTACTGTCGAAAAGAGAAGTTGTTTCTGAAATAAAGCCTGTTTCATTTTTACATACAGCCATTTTTTCATCTGTAAGAAAATTCTTTTTAACATAACCCTCGACATCTCCGTCTTTTACCGAAACGTAATAACAAGTTGCGGAATCGGCACTTAAAAGCGTTACTTCGTCGCCAAGATTAAGCTGAGCCAAAACTTTGCCGTTGTCTTCGTCCGTTTCTCTGACAGCGATAGGGTCGCTGACGCCCGTTACATAAAGATGTTTGCCGTCACCCTCGTCACCTTTGTAAATAGATTTTGAAATATCCGTATCATTTTCTTTTTTAGTGCGAGATGAAGTTGTTTCTTTGCGGCTTTCATTTTCGCCGCCGTCATCTCCGCCGCCTCCGCCTCTTAAAAGCGAACAGCCCGAAGAAAACGACATAACAGCCGCCAGTAAAAATGCCGTTAAAACAGTTAATTTCCTCTTTTTCATAATATCACCCTCTTTTTGATATACAACATAATATTTTTTATATATTTTTATTATACACTTTTGTTTTCTATTCGTCAACAACTTAAACAAAAAAACAATCTTCCCGAGGGAAGATTGTTATAAATCATCAAAGAAGCTCCATTATTCTTTTAAGACAATATTCCGCACAGCTTCGACGAATTGCATCTCTGCCGCTGTTGCCGTTCGTATTAAAATTCTTTTTTTCCGTAACAGTTCCGTTAGGCAGGGCAAAACCCATACAAACAGTACCAATGGGATTTTCTTCCGTACCGCCGTTAGGGCCCGCAAAGCCTGTTGTGCTTACGGCTAAATCAGCTCCCGCAAGCGTTTTCACGCCGACAGCCATTTCTTCGGCAGTCTGCACGCTTACTTCCGTATATTGGTCAATGGTTTCTTTTTTTACGCCGAGCAGGGACATTTTTATAGGGTTAGAATATGAACACACACCGCATTCGAATACGGCACTTGCTCCGGCAACGTCCGTAATCATCTGTGAAAGCAGACCTCCCGTACAACTTTCGGCAGTTGCAATTTTTAAATTTTTTTCTTTTAAAAACAAAACGAGTTCTTCTTGGACTTTCATATTAAAGTACCTCCAAAATTTTTTTGAGTAATTTTGAGTAATATTTTTTAAGGGCTTTGCCAATTATCTTAAAAAAAGTCGGTCAAAAACTGCCCGTAAACTATAAATTAACGGTCGGGTTCATAAAGCGGTGTAGAAAACAGAGCCGCTTCACGTATTAAAAAATTACAAAATTGATGTTGCAATTATGAAATATTTTTGGTATTATTAGATTTGGCGAAATAATTCTAATACGCTTAACAGCTTACAGGTTCGGAGGGGTGAGCGGCTTGCTAAAACACAGCAGCTTTGGTATGGCTTTGATTATAAATGTTCTTATCATTTGCCTGTGGGATTTTATTTCTTATATTATTTGCAAAAATATCGGATTTAAACATGTCGATTATAGAAAATTTCCCTTTCGGGTATATAATTTTGAAAGAAAAGGAAATTTTTACCGTGAAAATTTTGCTGTCGAAAAATGGTATAAATTTGTTCCGATAAGATACAATTTAGATAATATTAATGCGAAAAAAATTGAAAATGCCGACATTCCCCGTTTAAAAAAATACCTTACTGTCACATGCCGAAGCGAACTTTGTTCAATTACGAACTGTCTTTACTTTTTCTTTGCCATTACCGCAAATTTGCCTTATTTGGGCTTTATTTTAGGCATACTTGCCGTATTGTTTAATATTCCGTTTATTTTTGCCAATCGTTATGTGAGATTTTTTTTGCTTAATGAAATGGTTAAAAAACGCAAACAAAAAGAAATTCTTGAATATATTCAAGAGAATAACCCTAATAAATATGATTTGGATAGCTTTTGAGGTGTTATTATGGCATGGTTTTTTTCAGACGTTGTTTCCGTTCCTCTGCACGAAATCACAGGCGAGGACGCTTTGCATATTTCACGTTCTTTAAGAATGAAAGTCGGCGAGCCGCTGTCTATTTGCGATGAAAATCACATGCAGTTTGACTGTGTAATTGATTCTGTAAAAAACAGCGAAGTAACCGTCCATGTTTTGGATTATTACCCTTGTCGAAACGAACCGCCCGCATTTGTCACGCTTTATCAGTCGCTTACAAAAGGCGACAAAATGGAATTTATCATACAAAAAGCCGTTGAACTGGGCATAAGCGAAATTGTTCCGGTTTTGACTGCAAGGTGTGTGTCCCGTCCCGATGAAAAATCAATGAAAAAGAAGCTTGAACGCTGGAATAAAATCGCCCGACAAGCTGCCATGCAGTCAAGAAGAGCTTTTGTTCCGACTGTCAAACCTGTCATTTCTCTTGAAGACGCAGCACGTCAAGCAGGCTCGTCAGCTATTGTCTGTTATGAACTTGGCGGTTTGCCGCTCGGGCAGCTTTTGGAAAACCGTTCGGAAAAAATTTCTCTTTTTATCGGAAGCGAGGGCGGCTTCGAACAATCCGAAATAGAAATAATTAAAAATAACGGCGGTTCTGCCGCTACTCTCGGAAACAGAATACTGCGTGCGGAAACTGCACCCATTGCGGCAATTTCTGTTATAATGTACCTTACGGGCGGTCTCGGAAGTACCAACGACATTTCACGTTCTGACAATGGCACGGAAATAAAGGGCGGAAATTGGAACGCATTTTCCGAAAATATTTAACAATCATTAACTTGAGCGTATCTTTCTCAAAAAAATATTGCCGATTATATAAGAACAATTTAATTAATTTTAGCTATAATGTTATTCGTAATGTGTTGTTTTTGAAAATGTTCATTTTTTTGTTGACTGCCAATAATTTTTCTGATATTATTAGACAGAAGCTCTTATTTGTTTACCATATGAGCTAAAAAAATTTTGATATTTTAATGAGGTGTGTTTTTTTATGAAAAAGTTTGCTTTAATATTTTCAGTTTTATTTTTGGCTGTAAATGCGGCAGGCTGTAATACATCTGAAATTAGGGAACATGATAAAGATGTAACTGAGGTTGTTTCTGAGGTTAGCTCAGACGTTTCTTCTGAATCTGACAAAGAAAATAGTGAGCAGGTACAATCAGTTTTTGAAAGCGATACTGTGACATCTGAAATTGAATCATACAGCTCAAACTCTAACAGTTCTGAAAGCTCTGATTTGGATTGGGACACATTATTTAAAAACATTCAATCAACAACGGATTTTGTCAACTCATTTAATGAAAACTTTGGAAAATCGTCGTCACCGTCAGATGTTTCAAGCAAAAATTCATCGGAAGCAGCATCGTCGTCATCCGTTTCTTCAACAGCCGTTTCATCATCTGCTATTCCTGCAAGCGATGAGCAGATAAAATCTATGGCTGAAAAGTATCTGAGCAATAAGTATATGGGAACATGGGCTGCGGATTCCGTGATTAACAGAGCGTATTTAGACGAAACAAGAGCTTTGACATCAGCATACAGAACCGGCGGTGTATATGATGAGTTTCGTTTTTGTGTTGTTACTAAATACTATGGCGGCGATGAGTATAAGATGATAGACAACTATGTCGAAGCCAATTCCAGAAACAGCATAGGAAATTCGTTCCAAAAAATGCTTTTAGGTGAAAAAACAGCTGTTGATTCGGGCGTTTTTCTTGATTTCGGATATCCCGACTTAGAGGCAAGTATTAACATCTACGGCGAATCAAATCCTTTCTTAGATTCGCATGAGTTTGTTGAAAAATGGAATGTAGAGTCTTTCTATTTTCAGGTATTTGTCAGTGATTCGGAATGGACTGAGGATAGCTTGGACAGCATTGTTAAAGTTGCTGAAAATGTGTCGCATTCATATGACGGTATAAAAATAGCTGTTGGCATTCATTATGTAGACGATTTAACTTCCGTGAAAGATTCTCTTCACGAGCAAGTTTCGGTTGGCGATGAATATTTGAATAATCACGGCAGAAAAAGAGAATCTATTGTTTTTGGCGTCAGAAATGGCGTAAGAGATGACAGCTGTATAGATGAAATTTTAAACTAAAACAAAATTAAAAGTAAAGTTTTTGCCCCCTCTCATTGAGAAAAGGGGGCTTAATTTTTTTTACGAATTATTATTCTTCGGGGCTTATTTCGCCGTCATCTTGATTTTCCCCATTGTCTTCATATTCCTGATAATCTTCGCTGTAGTCGTCATAGTAATCCACATATTCAAAACGGTTTTCAAAATCATCTGAAACACTGTCGGTGTCGCTGTTTTCGCTGTCCGTTTCATCTCCCCAGAATGAATCCGACTCCCAACCCTTGTTTTTCCGTTCTGTATCGTCGTCTTCTTCTGTGTCCAATTCGGGGTCATAGTCATGAAAATCCTCTATTACAAGCGACGCAGTATCGCACAGCCAATTTGAAGACGCTTTTTCAAGCAAAGAATTTGCGGAATCCTTTGTAACGTCTACTGTAATTATAAATCCGTCAATATTGTTTCCCGAAACAGTATAGGGAGTTTTGGCGGAATCAGCCGGCACGGGAATATCGGTATTATTGAAAGCGTCAAGCTTCGGCACATAAAAAGTAACCCATTTGCCCTTACTGCCGCCGTCAATCAGCAAACCGCCCTTTTCAAACGTATAATTCTTTAAACCGCTGATATACTCTTCCAAACATAAGCTATGTTCTTTGATAAACAAAGCGTGGGGTATTCCCGTATAACGAAAATGCCAAGATTCGTAACCTATGCCGGTAATATTTGTTTTGTCGTGCGGATAGCGAAGAATAAAACCGTAATCGGCACAATTATCCGAAAGCCAGCTGAAATCTCCCTCTCCGTCAAGTTCAACCATATCGCCCTCATAGTTAATTGCAGCCGTGTCAAAACAGTATCCCGTCTGATGCTCGCTGAAACCCGGAACCGCAACATAATAAGCCGTAGACTTTTTGCCCGTTTGCTCAACGGAATCGCTGTAAATCTTTGTTTGGTCACTCTTGCTTCTGTACGAACTTGAAATTAATATTGTCGTATCTCCCTTTGCCTTTTTAAAATCATCAAACAATTTATTCAAAGGGTCAAGCACAACGCTGTTAATAAACATATCGTCATCTTTAACCCCAACCGATTTGGAAACATTATCATATAGGTTTACTAAATTTTCGCCGTCAATCCACGATTCGTTTTGATAATTTACAAGAATTAACGTGCCTCTGTGAATATCTTCATTAAGAACTGTAATGAGCTTATAGCCGCTTGGAAGATTGCTGTCCTCTTCGGCTGCGTTGGGTGAAATAGCCTGAGAATTTATTCCGTTAGGAATTGACGTACTACCTGTTCTTTTCACGTTATCAGCCTCCTTTCGGGCAATTAACAAAATATATTAAAATTTTAAAATATATTTTGTTTAATTCAAAGTGATTTTTCTAAATCCTTTTTTACCTTTTTTAACAACAATATTAACCTTGGAACGAAGTTCTTCAACAGTTATTTCAAAACTCAAATCGGCAACTTTCTCACCGTCAACGGAAACGCCGCCCTGCTGAACATTTCTTCTTGCCTCGCTCTTAGACGGGGCAAGCTCAGCCTTTACAAGCAAGTCAAGAATATTCATTTTTCCGTCTGTAAAATCGCTGTCGGCTAAAACGGTTGTCGGAATATTTTCCGTATCATTTCCACCGGCAAATAATGCTCTTGCAGCCTGCTGAGCCTTTTCTGCTTCTTCCTCGCCGTGAACAAGCTTTGTAGTTTCGTAGGCAAGCACTTCTTTTGCTTTGTTAAGCTCCGCACCCTCAAGCTTTTCGAGTTCCGCAATTTCGTCAAGCGGCAAGAACGTAATCATTTTAATGCACTTAATTACATCTGCGTCGTCAACATTTCTCCAATACTGATAGAACTCGTAAGGAGTAGTTTTTTCGGGGTCAAGCCATAAAGCTCCGCCCTGAGTTTTGCCCATTTTCTTGCCCTCGGAAGTCAGAAGTAAATTAATAGTCATTGCGTAAGCGTCTTTGCCAAGCTTTCTTCTGATTAACTCAGTGCCGCCGAGCATATTGCTCCATTGGTCATCGCCGCCAAACTGCATATTGCAGCCGTACTTTTGAAAAAGTGTGTAGAAGTCGTAGCTTTGCATAATCATGTAGTTAAACTCTAAGAAGCTTAGTCCACGTTCCATTCTTTGCTTGTAGCACTCAGCGGCAAGCATGCGGTTAACGCTGAAATTCGCTCCTACTTCTCGAAGCAGCTCAACATAATTCAAATCCAAAAGCCAATCGGCATTGTTTACCATAATAGCCTTGCCCTCGGAAAAATCTATAAAACGGCTCATCTGCTTTCTGAAACACTCGCAGTTATGGGCAATGGTTTCTTTTGTAAGCATTTGACGCATATCCGTTCTGCCTGTGGGGTCGCCAATCATAGCCGTACCGCCGCCGACAAGAACAATAGGCTTATTTCCTGCCATTTGCAGTCTTTTCATCAGACAAAGAGCCATAAAATGACCAACGTGCAAACTATCCGCCGTGGGGTCAAATCCTATATAAAAAACAGCCTTTCCCGCATTTACTAACTCTTTAATTTCTTCCTCATCAGTTACCTGAGCGATAAGTCCTCTCGCCTGTAACTCCTCGTATACACCCATTTTAACTTCCCTTTCTAAAAGATTGTAATACAATTCATGCTTTATTATAACAGAAAAACGGATTGAATTTGTTACGAATTTGTTACGGTTTTCTTGAATTTATTAAAAAAATGACTATTTTGTAACTTGTTTTTGTTTAAACAAAGTCAAAAAAGTCAGTTAACAAAATATTAAGAAACATTTTTAATTCTGTTCACAAATTTACATTATAATATTCCGAAGAGTATTTTTTAAACTAAAATGCAGGAGGATAAAATATGAAAAAGTTCTTTGCGGGTATCCTTGCGGCAGCCATTCTTGCGGCAATGCCGCTTTCCGTAAGCGCCTATGACATTACGGACCAAGCGTCACAAGACACGTTAACTGCCGAAGCCTCGCTTGCTTCTTTGGAGTTTGAAAGCAGCGAAGCCAATACTATTGGTGATTTTGAAGTTGAAACCAATAATGACGGCACATTACAATTAAAAAAATACAAGGGTTCAGCAGTAAAAGTCACTGTTCCC
>CACWIU010000067.1 GCA_902761025.1 uncultured Ruminococcus sp.
GCGTGGGCTTTGTCTGCCGATAAGTATACTTGGAGTATCATTGATACGCAGGGCAATATTGTTAAAACATTTGAAGACGGCATAGACAGAGTTATTTTTAATTTTATCAACGGATATTCGGCAGTAAGCGTTGACAATTCATTCATGATTGTAAATACTAAAGGCGAGGTAGTGCTTGACGGTAAAAAACTTGGATATAATGAACTTTATAGTTATGACGGAATAAAAGAAGGTTCTGTTATAGCAATAAAAAATATTGATGAGTTTGATAAATCCGGAGATTATTATTATCATTATGACCTCAACACTAATACGGAAATTGAATTAGGTGCAGCTCGTGACGATAATTTTCATTATTATTTTTACTATGCAGGAAAGGGATACTATGTTATAACTAACAATGATAACGGTCAGACTTATAATAATTCAAAGCTGTCTATGAATATAGTTTTCACAAACTATATGAAAGATACGTCTTTTGATTTGACTGAAAACAAGGTCGTTAAAGAAACGTTGGCATCTGCAAAAAATCCTACTATAGACAGCTGGCGAGTAACCCGGGTAGGGGATTATGTGGGATTGAGCATATCTCCGTACAGCGGATATGACGTTGGTTTTAAAGTTGATTTGGACAATAAAAAGTGTGCGGCGATTAAAGAACTCAACGGACATAAAGTATCCGAATACAGCACGCTTGAATTTAGAATAGATGATGTTTATGGCAATATTGCCACAATAGACGCAGGGTCGGAAATATTTTACTACGATTTTGCAAAAGATAAGGCGACAAAATTTGCCCCAAAAACAGATTACGAGTGTTCTTTTAAGGCGATAGAAAAAGAGCGTACTCTTGTTACCACAAGAAACTCCAACAGCACGCTTTTCTATACCGTTGTGGGTTGGGATATGAAGCCTTTGTTTTCACCCAAAAAATATAGTGACTCGGATGTTTTGACAGATGATTATATGATTTCGGAAGATGAAGAAGAGGGCGTAATTATTACAAATGTTGCTGACAGCAACAAAGAAATTAAAAAAGTTTCCGATGCTTCTATTCATTACGTTGACAAAAAAAATAAGTGTGTTTGGCTGGAAAAATCTTCTTCTATGGAGTGTTACGATATTACCACAGGCGATTTGAAATGCACGCTCAAAGGGAACTATAAAATCGAAAATGATATGGACAGCAATATGGTTCTCACAAATAATACGGATTCATATGATTTAGAGTATTATAATATGAACGGTGACAAGCTGGAAGTTCAGGAAGATGTTGTTTATAAATATGTTGAGTCTTCGGAAAAAGATGCAGCGTCTGAGTATGATAATGTTTCTATACCAAGTGCGTATGCAACAACTTCTTCTTATGGCAATGACGATTATGATATATTCGGCGGCACAACATCTGCTGATTACGGAGATGCTAATGCTATTGCTAATTCGATAGCCGATGAATTAGATGATTTTGATGTTTATGATTTCCTGTCGGGATTGGTTGATTTGGCGGGAAGTTTCGGCAGAATAATATGTATAGTAACTTTGGTAATAGGCATTTTAGGTTGTTTCTTCGGATTCAAATTAACTAAAATTTATTTAGGCATATGCGGCTTTTTGGCAGGCGGAATTTTAGGAATAGTATTGGCAGTTGCAAAAGATGAAGCAAAATTCTTATTATTGGGCATAGTGCTTGCCATTGTGTTTGCTGTGCTTGCATACAAGCTGTATAAGCTTGGCGTATTTGTTATGACGTTTGTAAACGGTTTTATAGTAGGCTTTTTAGTAGGAGCGGCTATATTTAAAGACACAAAGAAGGGTGTTGTTGTTGGTATTATTCTTGGTTTGATAACGGGTATAGTATCCATAATTTTTGTAAAGCCAACAATTATTATTTCAACATCAATTTCATTTGGAGATATGGCAGGCGTTGCATTGGGACTGCTTCTCGGAAATTCGACTATGTGTCGGATACTTCCGTTTGTATTCATGATAGCCGGAGCAGCAGTTCAAATCTATTCAAACGGCGGTTTGTTTGAGGGTAAGACGCAGGAAAGTATTGACAGACATATGCAGTCATAAATAATATTACATATTTTAATTATTAATTTCCTTATATGGCAATGCTGTATAAGGAAATTTTTTTATTTGCCGACGTCAGTTTAATATGAGGTGAAAGACGTTGGGAAAATTAACAATTTATTTAAATTCTATAGAATAAAATGTGTTATAATTCTCCTATAGAAATCTAAAGCTTTTTGGGAGGCTGATTTGATATGAAAAAATTGTTGTCTGCTATACTTTCGGTAACCGTTATGCTTGCAGCTGTCGGCTCAATGAACGTGTCTGCCGTCGATAATGAAGTAAGCTATGAACAAAAGGAAATTACAGCTTATTCGTTAGATGACCGGCAAACGCCAATTACTTTTCATTGCCTTATGCGTGAGGATTTGCCGTCAGTGCCGTACGTCAGCGCGGGCGATTATCTTGTTCCGCTTTTTTCTGATGTGAAATCGGAATCAAAGGGCAGCGGAGTTTATACGTTTAAAAACGGTGACTATACCATGACGGTAGATGCTGAAAAAGATACGGTTTCTTTTGATTATTACGAGGGATTTTTGTCGGCCGGTGGTGAATCTCTAAATAATGAAGATACGTATATTATTGGTGACTTGAAAGGTGTTAGCTGGGATTTTAGCAAATATGACATTGACATTGTAGAGCAAAACGGAAATGTGTATTTTCCATACTGTACTCTTAACGATATGTTTGCCGAAACGTATTGCGGAGTGCTGTACAGAAACGATAATTTTAAATATATGGATACTTATAAAAGATACGTCGGCCGCAATGGAATAGACAGTTTCAAATACAATGATTGGCGTGACCAGTCTATGATAGATTTAACTTATAATGAGCTTTGCTTTGTGGTTGATAATTTTTACGGTCACCCGTCGTCGGGCATATTGGCAGAAAGTCTTAAAGAAAATGGTCTGGATAAAACTCTTGCAGAGTATAACAACGTCACGGCGACTATAAGAGAACTGCTTTTGTCAAGCAGTATGGAAGATTATTGCGCAGGTCTTAAATTGTTAAATCACTATATGGCGGACGGAGGTCATACGGATTTAGCTTTGGGTTTGTCAAAGCCGATAAAAGATTATAAGCTTTCGGATACTGTTGCCACAGCTAAGAAAACATTTGGCGATATGGAACAAGAGGAAGTTTCAAATATAGAAAAAATTCAGACGGACACAGCTAAAATGATAAGTACAAGCGCTGCTCTTGGCGAGAAAAAACGCAGCGCTTATAAAAATTTTGAGCTTATCAAAGAGTGGGGTGCTATTAAGCTTTTCAAGACAGGCGATACTTTTATTTTTGATTTTAACTCATTTACAGAGGCAACTGTTGAGCCTTTTAAATGGTCGGTTGATTATGCTTCCGAACATGACGGAAAATATTTTATAATAGACCTTAGTACTAACGGAGGCGGTCTGTTGGATACGGGAGCATATATATTGTCGATGATATGCGGAACTAACGCACACAATCAACTGCTTGCAGCATCGGATAATCTTGTTTATATTAACAAGAATGTTGACAAAAACCTTGACGGAGTATGTGACGAAAAAGACGAGCAGTTAAAATATGACCTGCATTTTGGAATTATAACATCTTATACATCTTATTCATGCGCTTCTATGACGCCGAGTATCGCGCATTCGCACGGAGTGGCATTAATCGGCGAATCGTACAGGGGCGGCTGCTGTAATGTTACTCCTCACTTTAACCCGGACGGAAGTATATATACAATATCGGGCATACAAGTTATTCTTGACGAAAGCGGCAAGGATATAGACCTCGGAGCAACGCCTGATGTTCCAATGCCCGGTTGGCAATCGGATTATGAGGGCTTTTACGATATAAAAACTATTAAAGAGGGGCTTGCCAAATTTTACGGAGAGCCAATCCCAACGGGCAAAATGGGCGATT
Source organism: uncultured Ruminococcus sp. (assembly GCA_902761025.1). GTDB lineage: Bacteria > Bacillota > Clostridia > Oscillospirales > Acutalibacteraceae > RUG592. The sequence goes on from CACWIU010000067.1 coordinate 3,988, forward strand.
TAGACGATGACGGCATAATTACTTCCGCAGATAGTTTGTTAATTCTTCGTCAAAGCGTTGCTTTGGAAAAATTCACACCCGAACAGATTGCACTTTGCGATGTGGACGGCGATGGAGATGTAACTTCGGCAGACGCACTTGAGGTACTGCGTTACAGCGTAGGACTTTCAACAACTGCAAACATAGGATAAAAAACAGGCTGTGTTTATATTTTTTATAAATGTAAGCGCAGCCTTTATATGTTTAAAATTATTTACGCAAATGATATTTTTTTTGAATATTGACATTTATTTGCTAAATCTGTATAATAAAAATAAATAAACAAAAGGAGTGTTTTCTAATCGTGAAAGGTAAGAAATTAACGGCATTGCTGCTTAGCGTCATGCTGACAGCAACAATGATGCCAGTGTCAATGAGCGTATCGGCAGAAGAAAGAACGGCTGAATCCTCAGCGGCATTTGCAGGCGTAAGCTCTGAAGATAAAATTTATGATTCTCATTCGGAGGAAACTTCGCCTGTTGCGAAGAGCGGCGATTATGGAGTTGGTTTAAAGTATTCTTTTCATAAGAACGGCAATTTGTATATTTATGGTTCGGGTGAAGTAATGGCATTTTCTTTTCCGGAGGAAATAACGGGAAAGGTTAATGTTATTATTGAAAACGGCGTAACAAAGATTGGTGAATATGCTTTTTATGGGTGTACCAATATTGTAAGTGCCAAAATACCCGAAAGCGTTACTTCAATCGAATTAAATGCTTTTCAGGGCTGTACGGAAATGGCGAGTGTCAATCTTCCCTCGAAATTAACAAGTATTGAAAGCGATGTATTTGATTTTTGTGAAAAACTTGAAAAAATAGAAATTCCACAGAGTGTAAAAACGATTAAAAGCGAAGCCTTCCGCAACTGTACGAGTTTAACAGAGGTTATTATTCCTCAAAATGTTACAAGTATCGGCAACGAGGCGTTTGCTAACTGTACAAGCCTTACAAGCATAACAATACCAAGCAGAGTTACAAGTTTAGGCGATTGGGCATTTTCGGGCTGCGCGAATTTGGAAAGTGTCAAGATAAAAGGTAATATTGAAAAAATTGGCAACCTTGCTTTTAACGATTGTGTCAAGCTGACAAACATCAACATTCCGAAAAGCGTAAAAAGTATAGGTTCCCAAGCTTTCCAAAATTGTAAGAGTTTGTCAAGCGTTAATATTCCCAACGGCGTAGAAAGCATAGGTTCAATGGCATTTTACAAGTGTTCAAATCTTGTAAGCGTTTATGTTCCTGAAAGCGTAACGAAAATAGAGGATTTGGCATTTTATGATTGTGGCAAAGATTTTATCATGAGAGGTTCTAATGGTTCGTATGCCCAAACGTATGCGGAAGAGCATAATATCACATTTATTGCAGCGGAAGAGCCAAAGCCTGCTGTTAAAATGGGCGATTTAGACGATGACGGCATAATTACTTCGGCTGACAGTTTGTTAATTCTTCGTCAAAGCGTTGCTTTGGAGAAATTCACTCCCGAACAGATTGCACTTTGCGATGTGGACGGCGACGGGGAAGTAACTTCGGCAGACGCACTTGAAGTGCTGCGTTACAGCGTAGGACTTTCAACAACTGCAAATATAGGATAAAAAACAGGCTGTACTTGCGTAAGTACAGCCTGATAATTATTTGTTTAAGTATTTTTTGTATTTTGGATTTTTTTCTAAAAAGTAAGATTCAGAATACCATTCTTTGGAGTCCGAACCGTCAACAAAAGACGGAGTTGTTACAAGTGTTTTATTGCCGTCTTTGAGCTGCATAGTTATTTTTTGACTTTTGCCGTTTAAATAAACAGAAATTGTGTGACTGTCGGTAGTATAGTAATCAAAATCGGCTATAGCCTCTTCTTTCATTCCCAGACCGTCAGCCCCGAGAGTTGCTCCGGGATTCATAACAAGCGAGTAGTAAATGTGCTTATCGTCAAAGCTTAGCTTTTGTACATTTTCGAATTGAAATTTTCCCATACTTGTACGCTGCAGGCAGAACCAGTCTTCCGCTTCAAGGGTGTTTTTCATTGCTTCGGCTTGCTTATGGGTTGAAATGTAAGTAAAAGTTTTCATTCCCCCAAAAGCTACGATAAAAGAAATGACCGCCGCAATTATTAAAGTAGAAATAGGTTTGTTATCTCTGATAAGTCTTGAAAGCTCTTCCATTGTCGTTCTCCTCAAAAAAATTAATATTATTAAAACTGCATGACGGGTAACTTTACTTTTTGATAAAGTTACCCGTTTAATACGGAATTACTTGTTGTCCGATGTTGACGAAGTATCGGGCAAATTGTGGTGACAGTCGGGAGCTTCGTTAATTGTAGTATTGTTGGAGAGAAGACCTTTTGCCGGTTCGGCAATACTTGAAACGAGTTCTCTAAGTTCGTCCGTATAAGCTCTTCCGTTAAGAGCCTGATTTTCAACATCAAGTTTTTTCATAAGTTCGGGAACGCTTGCAAGGGTGTCAATTAAGACATTGCCCGATGAACCCGAACCCATTTGACCGCTGCCGCCGATATTTACAAACTCTGCATTCTTGCCGATATTAGCCATAATTTCGGCAGTCTTTGTAGCGATAGTAATTCTTGCTTCTGTTTCGATTCTGATTTTCTCGATTTCGAAGTTAACGCGTTCGTTAGACGCACGAGCCTCTGCCAAAGCTCTTTCGCCCTCAGCCTTAGCCATAAGCTTTTGTTTTTCGACTTCGGCTTCCGCAAGACCTCTTTGACGAATAACTTCGGCTTCGGCAATACCTTTTTGTTTTGTGACATCAGCGATAGCAGTACCCTCTTTGCGAGTTTTTTCAGCGGTGGCTTCGGCAGTAATTTTGATTGCGTTAGCTTCTTTTTCAGCGACTTGAACAGAGGCGTCTGCACTAATTTTGCGGACATTAGCCTGAGCTTCGGCTTCAATTTGATTTTTCTGTTTTTCGGCCTCGGCTCTTGTAGCGATAACTTCCTTTTCTTTTATAGCGGCAAGATTAGCCTGTTCCTGCTGAATAACTCTGATACGACCCTGTTGAGCTGCGACTTCCTGTTGACGGATTGTTCTTTGAAGTTCGCCGGCGATAGCGGCGTCGGCGTCCGCCTTGTCTGTTTCGGCCTTAAATCCGGCAATTTTAAGGTTATTATCTCTTGTTTTTGCAGCGACAGCGAGCTGAGAATCAAGCTCATTTTGCGAAGCGACCATTTCGGATTCAGCTTTTTGAGTACGGACAGCTTGGTCAACGACCGCTCTTTTATTTTCAGCCTCACGGCGTTTGTCTTCCATGTCGAGAGCTGCAATATTATCATAATACTTGTTGTTGTCGGTGATGTCCTGAATATTGAGGGAAACGAGTTCCATGCCCATGTTAACCATTTCATCAGCGACAATTTTCTTTACATTGTCTGCGAAAATAACCTTGTCACGAAGAACCTCCTCAGGGGTCATAGAAGCAACGATATCACGCACAGCACCTGTAAGAGTAAGTCTGACATCGTTTTTGATACCGTCCTGACCACGTTCCTTAAAGGAAATAATAGCTTTTTTAAGGTTATCCATATTTTCGGTATCGGGACGAATTTGAGCAGTCCAGTCAATTACAATCGGCACAGAGGTTTTAGTTTTTACCTCGTCACGGTCTGCGGTAACTGTAAGCATGCATAAATCGAAGTACTGCACTTTGCGGAAGATAGGGATAACAAAAGAACCGCCCGAAACCTTGATAACAGGTTCTTTGCCGCCCGTAATGATAAGTGCCTTGTCGATTTCAGCCACACGGTAAATCATACAAAGGAAAATGACGATTACTACAATGGCTATTGCGATTGGGATAATAATAGGTAAATAAGCTGACATGATGAACCTCCTTGCCGATTCGGTAAACACACGAATCTAAAAAAGATGAATAATTATGTATAATTAACAGTTTTAAGATAATAAAACTATAATTATTGGTGAAATTTATTTAAGTAGGTAAAAAAACAGAGAGTTGCCATTGCGACAGCCCCCACCAATAAAAAGTATTAAATTTCTCAACCCTGTGCGGTTGATTTATTGACCCCCATTATAGTAGATTTTTCGATGACTTTCATGAACAATTTGTTAATTATATGTTAAGTTTATGTTAATTATGATTAGCTTTTTATGTAATAATCATATTTATTTGATTTTTGCGAAAAATATTATATGGCTTTGAAAACATTGCTTAAAAAAGCGAGCTGATTTTAAAGGCAGAGCCTTTAATGAAATGATAAATGTTTTCTAAATTGAAAAAACATTAAAAAAGTTTAAAAAAAGTGTTGACAAATGCGTTTTAGTGTGATATTATAGAT
>CACWIU010000068.1:0-711 GCA_902761025.1 uncultured Ruminococcus sp.
TATAATTATGATACTAACCAGAACAAATGGGTAGACGTTGGATACGACCTCTATGATACAACTCAAAGTGACGAAGGATTCTACGCATATGTATTCAAGCTTCAAATTCCCGGCGACTTCTACATGGTATCAGACGGCACAGCTCCGGAAAGCGCTAACGATAAAATGAAACTTGAAAAAGGCAAACGCTATATTTATCATACTGCTACGCGCAAGCTTGAGCCTGACAAATCTATTTATACGGTAAACTGTACTTATCCGAAAATTGAACAAGGCGACTTCTCCGAGGCTTATGCAACATATAGGTCACGTGAAGCAGGCAAAGAGTTTATTATCTATTTCTATTACGATACAACTGTAAAATACAGCGGTCAAACCTACACAATTTATGCCGGCGCTTACAATATTTCCAATCGTTCGTACAAGAACTTCAAGACTGATATTCCGAAAGATCCGGGAGCAGCTGCGGACGATCCGAAGCCTACGGGTATCAACCTCTTTACGGAAGAAGCAAAGAAATTCTTTACAAGCCCCGCTAAGTACGGTATGTCCGAGGCAACATCTTATGCAGAATGGAACGGCTCGACAGACGTAAACATGGCAGGCAAGAAAAAGAACGTAAGCTTTATGTGCAACGGAATTACGCTTGAACCTACCGCAACAGGCGTGGCAGATGACAGCAAGAAGTTTAGTTTCCGCTACAAGGCAAAC
>CACWIU010000068.1:751-8521 GCA_902761025.1 uncultured Ruminococcus sp.
GACTCTTAATCAGGATGTTGACATCAAGGGCGGTGTTGTAAGCATGGCAGTGAACAACGTTGTTATGAACGGACACAGCTTCAAGATTACAGCAAAAACTATTACTTTCCAAACAGACACTATGGTATACACAGACAGCGGCAAAAAGTTCAGAATTGCGCACGGTACTTATATCTTTAACGAAACAGGCAGCTCAACTTCCTACACCATAGACCTGAAAGATACGGGCGCTGCCGGCGATGCTGACTGGAGAAAACGCTTCACTCTTATTGACGAAGTGAATACGAACTTGGGAGGAGGAACTTACATTGCTAAGAGGTAAATATTTCTTTAAGAAAAGCAAAAAAGGCTTCACCCTTGTAGAAACGCTTTGCGCAATATTTGTTCTTGCAATCGTTTTCGTAGGTATACTGAACGCAGTTGCATTTTCACGACAGATGGTTTTTACAAACAATGCCCGTGAGAAAGCATCTTATGAAGGACAGCTCATTGCCGATGAGATTCTCTCAGCGGCAACGGGCTTTAACCCGGAAACAGACGACCCTACGGACGCAATCGAGGGTGTTATCAATAATGTGGAAAATGACCCTCAGAACGTTAAAGAAGGAAAAACTATTGCTCCGGGAACAAAGATTGTTAACAAGGTAACCACACTGACCGACCCTAAAAACTTTAAGCCCACGGGCGATTGTCATATGGAATACACCATAAGCAAAGTCACCGAGTCTTATTCGGACGGTATGGAAGATGTTCCCAAAGACCCTGCTGGCGGAGCCGATACTGTAAGCATGCAGGAAGCTCATGAAACAGGCTGGGATATAGTGGTTCGTGTGTTCTATCAGGAAATTGGCAATCAAGGCGATTATTTGTGCGTTGATATTACCGCATTTGCACCATACAACTACATCGGTAACTGATGACGGTATGCTCGAAAGGTGGTAATTAAATTGAAACTAAAAGATTTTTGGAAACAGTATAAAAAAGGCAGCAAAAAGGGTTTTACTATAATTGAAGTAATGGCTGTTGTTGCGATTTTAGCGATTACGTCTACCGCGACAATTTCAATTTTCCTTGCGGTGCAGGATACCGTAGCTCAGACGGGAAAAATAACTGCCGAACAGTATTCGTCCACTCAAATGGAAAAATATTTCCGTAATCAGCTTCAGGTTGCATCTTGTCTGGATGTTTATACTTTGTCTGCCGGCGGACTTCCCGATTTTGAACCGAGCGGATACGAACCTGTAAAAAATGACGAGTTCATGTATTATAAAAAGGCAAGTTCAACAGACCCCAACGACAAAAACAGCATAATGTTTATTCGCTTTGACGAGGACGGAGGAGCAAAATTCCATACGGTTCTCATGGTTGACGATGTAAAGGACGTTTCTATTACAATTTGTCCTATCGATTATGCTAAGGCTTACGCGGGCGGCACGGTTGATTTATCTAATATGCCGTTTAAGTTTATCTATAACATTGACGCAACCGACTATCATTACAACGGCGGTCTTGTTCTCGGAAACACAAGAGTTGAAGACGGCGAGAATCTCGAATACTTTAATGAGGTTGCGGATTCAGCCGGAAGTAAGAGAAATCTTGTGTCTTTGAAATGGGGCAGCATGGCAAACAACGACAACAACAAGTGCATTTTGTTCCATTCGGCAGAAACAGAAGTTGAAGAAGAACCTTCCGGCACATAATTTATTGGTTTATTTGCTTTTTAAATAACGAACCCCCTCCGATTTGTTCGGAGGGGGTTCGTGTTTAGTTTTCAGACAAAGCTTTCCCAATGGAGCTTATTGCGTTGCCGTCATACAGTCGGACAGCCGTTTCTTTAATACGATTAATCGTAATGACGCCGCAAGACGTTACCTGCCCGAACTCATTAAGCAAAAGTTTGAGATTTTGAGAAATCTCGGCTTTTGAAGAAATTAAAATATAGTATGTTTTGCCCTTGCGGTAAAGACTGCCGTTAAGCGGAAACGCACAATTTTCGTAAAGAATTTTTACAGCGTCCAGCATATCGGCAGCGTTGGCGAATGCCGCAAGGTAAGTTGAGTCTGTTTTTTTTATGCGATATGTTTTTCTTTTGTTTTTGGGTTTTATTTCGGCAAGCAAAAAACAGCCGTTTTGATATGGCAGAATTTCGGCTGAAATTGTTTTGCAGCGTAAGGAAACGCCAGATTTTGCGGCGGCTAAGGCGAGTATTTGACGAAAAAGAAGTCTTGTTTTTGGGTTCGTCAGCGATATTGCAGACTGTTCGAGCTTAAAAGCAGCCAGCTCTTCTTGTTTTAGCATTATCAGAATATGCGTTGTGTTAAGTTTTTCTATGAACATCAAAGTTCCCTCCGAAATTGCAGTGATATTACTATTATATTTTATATGCTTTGCCCGTGTGATATCAATAAAATTTTACTGGATCCCTTTATTTAACAAATTGACGCGGTGAAAAATTAATAAGATATTTGTTATTATTGTTGTATTTTTTGTTAGTGTGAAAAGAATTTGACAAATTATTTAAATTAATTTTTAAGAAACTATTGAAAAATACGTTTAGAAGTGTTAAAATATCATTAGTGGTCGAATTGGATTTTCGGCAATTTTCAGAAAAAGGAGATTATTAATATGAAAGATTTAAAGAAGTGTATTGCCCTTGCAATGGTTGCGTCTTTGGCAGTATGCGCATTTGCCGGTTGTGATAAGGGTGGTTCGACAACTGGAGGCGGCGACACAACGGCTTCTCAGTCGGGCGGCAACAGCGGCAGCTCCGAAGGCGGAAAGGTTTATTACCTCAACTTTAAGCCCGAGCAGGCAGAGCAATGGGTTAAGCTCGCTAAAACTTATACTGATAAAACAGGCGTAGAAGTTAAAGTAGACACTGCTGCTTCCGGTACGTACGAGGCTACTTTGAAAGCTGAGATGGCAAAAGAAAGCGCTCCCACACTGTTCCAAGTAAACGGTCCTGTTGAGTTGGCTGCATGGAAAGACTATTGCTATAATCTTAAAGACTCTTCTGTATATACTAACCTCAAGAGCGATGACTTTGCTCTCATCAGCGGCGACGAAGTAAAAGGCGTTGCATACGTTATCGAAACTTACGGTATTATCTACAACAAGACTTTGCTTAACAAGTATTTTGAAACTGACGGCGCAGTAGCTAAGAGTGTTGACGAAATCAACAACTTTAATACTTTTAAGGCTGTTGTTGAAGATATTCAGGCTAAGAAAGACGATTTGGGCATTCAGGGCGCATTCACATCTTCCGGTATGGATTCAAGCTCAGACTGGAGATTTAAGACACACCTTGCTAACCTTCCTATTTACTATGAGTACAAGGCTGACGGCATTGATTCAACAGACGCTATAAAGGGTACTTATCTTGACAATTACAGGGCTATTTGGGATCTTTACATCAACAACGGTACTTGCGATCCGAAGATGATTTCCGGCAAAACAGGCGACGACGCTTCTGCTGAGTTCGGTCTTGGCGAGGCTGTATTCTATCAGAACGGCACATGGGCTTATCAGTCTTGTATCGACGCAGGTATGACCGATGACGATCTCGGCATGCTCCCGATTTATATTGGCGCTGAGGGCGAAGAGAATCAGGGTCTTTGCACAGGTTCGGAGAACTTCTGGTGCGTAAACAGCAAGGCTTCCGAAGCTGATATTAATGCTACTCTTGAGTTCCTTAACTGGGTAATCACAAGCGACGAAGGCAGAGATATGCTTGCTAATCAGATGGGCTTTGTAACTCCGTTCAAGACATTTGACGAGAAATATCAGGCTGACAACGCTCTTATCAAGGCTGCTAACGAGTACATCGAAGCAGGTAAGACTGCTGTTTCGTGGAACTTCTCCACAATTCCTTCCGAGAAGTGGAAGGACAATGTTGGCTCTGCTCTTCTTGAGTACGCTCAAGGCACAGGCGAGTGGTCTGCTGTTGAAAAGGCTTTCGTAGACGGCTGGAAGACAGAATATCAGGCTTCTCATTCGGGTGCAGACGAGGCTGCTGCTACTCCTGACAACGCTTAATCTTGTAAAAAATTAATTTGCTTTATAGAAGAGAGTGGACGGAACTGCTCCGTTCACTCTCTATGATTTATATTGTAAAAGAAAAATATTCAAAATGAGTATCTTCTTAAACGCAATGGCAGTTGCCGAAAAAGTGGTTTTTCAGTGAAAAGAGTATAACAAAGTCTTTGTCGATTTGAGGTGAGCGAAGGTATGGCTAAAATAGACGAATTAATTATTTACAGAAATCTTGAAAACAGCGGTGTTCTTAGAGATGTTGTCGAAGTGGCAGAGAATTTCAATAATAACGATTTGAACGGCGAATATAAAAATAAAATTATTTCGGCAGTTCATCAGCTTGTGAATTTTGCGGGAATCTATGGCTTTGAAAAAAATTTGTGGCAAAATTATCTTACGTTGCTGTTGGTAAATAATGAAAATGTGTTTAGCACCGCCTGCGAAATAAAGGGTATTGAAGAAGGCACGCTTTTAAATCTTGCCATGCACGATTTTCTTATTTTCAGAGAGCTTTTCACCTATGACTTTAAAAATCTCGGAAATTTAATTGACAGTTCGGTCTTTGAGATGATTTTGAATTATAAGCGTGTTGACGATTCGGGAAAAGCTTTTAATAAGCGTATCCGCAACTGCATATGTGAGTTGAGCTGTCGTCTTGCGAACAGTAAGAGCATTGTAGAGTTTACTCAGCATATTGTTGACTTTTACTGTCGTTTCGGCGTTGGAAAGCTGGGACTTCACAAAGCCTTTAGAATAGCTCATGATGAAAGCGGCGTTCAGATAGTTCCGATTACAAATATTGCTCATGTTAACCTTGACGACCTTGTTGGATACGAATCCGCAAAGAAAAAGCTTATTGAAAATACAGAGGCTTTTTTAAGCGGAAAGCGAGCTAATAACTGTCTTCTTTTCGGCGATGCCGGAACGGGAAAATCATCAAGCATTAAGGCGATTTTGAACCGTTATTACGAGGACGGTCTTCGGATTATCGAAGTGTATAAGCATCAGTTCCGCGATTTGAACGATGTCATTGCTCAAATAAAGAATCGCAATTACAAATTTATTATTTATATGGACGATTTGTCATTTGAGGACTTTGAAACAGAGTACAAGTATCTGAAAGCCGTCATAGAGGGCGGACTTGAAAAGAAGCCGCAGAACGTGCTTATTTATGCTACGTCTAATCGACGCCACTTGATAAAGGAACAGTTTTCAGACCGTGACGGCTGGACGGGCGATTTGCATAAAACCGACACTGTTCAGGAAAAATTATCACTTTCCGCACGGTTTGGCGTAACTATTTATTTTGGCTCTCCCGATAAAAAGCAATTTGAAAATATAGTTAAAGTTCTTGCTCAAAGATACGGCATAACGTTGCCTGAGGAAGAACTGCTTGCGGCGGCAAACCGCTGGGAGCTTGAACACGGCGGCTTGTCGGGACGGACAGCCCAACAGTTTATTGACTATTTGGCAGGCAAGCAGTAGGCTTTTTGCTGAAAAGTTACTTTTTCGCAATTTGCCGGAGCGTTTTTGAAGATAAAAAATTTTAGAGTAAAATTCTTGAAGTTTATTAAGGGCGACGCCCTTAACGATATGTTACAATTTTGATATGGCTAACAAGAGGGGAAGATCTAAGTGAATAAAAAAGTATTAAGAATTTATTTTCCGCTTTTTGCACTGCCGACATTAATAGCATTTATCATCGGTTTTATAGTACCCTTTGGTATGGGTATTTATCTTTCGTTCTGTAAGTTTACCACAGTAGCGGACGCTAAGTGGGTTGGCATGCAGAATTTTAAGGATATGTTTAAAGACCCCGAGTTTATACATGCGTTATGGTATACGGCATTGTTTGCGGTCGTTTCGGTTATTACAATTAACTTTTTTGGTTTTTCTATTGCCATGCTGCTTACAAAGGGAATTAAGGGAACGAACTTGTTCCGAACAGTATTCTTTATGCCGAACCTTATTGGAGGTATCGTGCTTGGTTACATTTGGCAGCTTATTCTTAACGGAATATTGGCTAATTTTGGAGCAACATTAACATTCAGTGAGAAATACGGATTTTGGGGCATGATTATTTTGATGAACTGGCAGCAAATAGGTTATGTTATGATAATCTATATCGCAGGTATTCAAAACGTGCCGGGAGAATTGTTAGAGGCGGCTCGCATTGACGGCGCTACAAACAGTCAGGTACTTTTTAAAGTTATGCTGCCTATGGTTATGCCGTCTATTACAATTTGCACATTCCTTACTTTGACCAATTCGTTTAAATTATACGACCAAAACTTGGCGTTGACGAACGGACTTCCGTCTAACAAATCCGAGTTGTTGGCGCTAAATATTTATAACACTTTCTATGGCAGAGTTGGATTTGAAGGCGTAGGGCAGGCAAAAGCAGTAGTATTCTTCTTTATTGTTGGCGCTATTGCGGTTGCGCAGCTTTTCTTCACTCATAGGAAGGAGGTACAGCAGTAATGGCACGAAATAATACTTCTCGAACTCTTGCAGCGGGCGAAATGCTGCCGAAGGACATTCAGAAACTCGCAAAAAGAATGAGTAAGAAAAAGTCAAGCAGCAGCAGCGCAAGAAAATCCCCTTATTCCGGACTTTGGACATTTATTCTTTCTATTGTGTCCGTTATCTATGTAATACCGATTATACTTGTGTTTATGAATTCTTTCAAGAAGAAAGTTTTTATTAACAAAGCTCCTTTTGCGCCGCCGACAGCCAAGACATTTGCGAATTGGGACAACTATATAAGCGGTGTGGAAAAGATAGGATTTTTTTCCGCGTTTATTAACTCCGTTATTATTACCGTTGGTTCGGTTTTAGTAATCATTCTGTGTACTTCAATGTGCGGTTGGTATATTACGAGAGTAAAAACAATTTTCTCTAAGTGTATGTATTATTTATGTGTGTTTTCAATGGTAGTGCCGTTCCAGATGGTAATGTTTACTCTTGCGAAAACGTCGGATAAGCTGAAGCTTGGCAATCCGTGGGGAATTATCGTAGTTTATTTAGGTTTTGGAGCAGGTTTGGCAGTGTTCATGTTCTGCGGATTTGCAAAATCAATACCGATTGAAATTGAAGAGGCGGCAATGATTGACGGCTGCAACCCTGTGCAGACATATTTTCAGGTAGTAATGCCTATTTTAAGACCTACTTGTATTTCAGTTGCAATTTTGGAAGCAATGTGGATTTGGAACGATTATCTTCTTCCGTCACTCGTACTTGACAAAACGAAATATAAGACTATTCCGATTGCCATTCAGTACTTGAAAGGCGGTTACGGCGCTGTTGATATGGGCGCTATGATGGCAATGCTTGTATTGGCAATTATACCTATCATTGTATTCTACTTATTCTGTCAGAAGTACATTATCGAGGGCGTTGTATCAGGTGCTGTTAAGGGTTAATTTAATGTTTTGCTAAAGAATACCGCCCTGCAAAAGTGGGGCTGTATTTTTTGATTTAAAAAAATCTTTTATTTGGAGGTTTTTTATATGACATGGGTTTGCGATGTATATTATCGTTATAGCAACAGCCAGTATAATGAACTTAGAGATGTTATCCTTTTGTGCTTTACGGTTTTGAATATGCTGTGTTGTTGGCGTTTGTTTCCGAAAGCAGGATATGAGTCGTGGAAAGGCTTGATTCCGGTTTACAACCTTTGGATTATGAATGATATTGTTTTCGGAAACAGTCTGTATGCGCTTTTGGCGTTAGTGCCTG
>CACWIU010000069.1 GCA_902761025.1 uncultured Ruminococcus sp.
GACTTCTAAAATTCCTGCGGGCGTGCCGTATGGCGTAACTACCGCAAACAAGACGGGGGAGCTTGATTTGGTTCAAAATGACGCTGCCGTTGTATTTGCCGGAACGCCTTACATTTTGTGCGTTATGTCCGAGAATGTCGGAGCAGGCGCGGGAGTGCGTTCGACTGTAAGTATTTCTTCATCTGTGTATAATTCTTTAAATTAAAACAAAAGCCTGAATTTATCGTGAAAAAGTGGGATAAATTCAGACTTTTTGTTTATCATTATTTTTTGAAAAAAGTTGGACAAAAATTTTAACAGGCTTTGCCTTAGTTATTAGTCGATTTCAACTATAACCTTAGTGTTTTGTCTGATAGCTGCCGCACGAGCAACAGTGCGTATTGCCTTGGCGATTCTGCCTTGCTTGCCGATTATTCTGCCCATATCTTCCTCGGCAACGTGCAAATGATACACAACAGCGCCGTCTTCGTTTGGCTCATCGGCATCAACGCTTACAGCTTCGGGGTTTTCAACAAGACCTTTTGCGATTGTTATGAGTAACTCTTTCATTATAATATTTTCCTTTCGTTATATTTTTGCAAAAAAATCGCAATTTGAAAAATAACAATTCGACTGTACACCATTATCTTGGTGTACAGTCATATACAGATATTAATTAGCCTATAACATTAGCTTTTTTCAGCAATGCTTTTACTGTATCGGTAGGCTGCGCGCCGTTTCCGAGCCACTTCTGAACCTTTTCTGCGTCAACTTTAAGCTCAACGGGGTCAGCGATAGGATTGTAATAACCAACCTCTTCAATGAAACGACCGTCTCTCGGATATCTGCTGTCTGCTACTACAATACGGTAAAAAGGAGCTTTCTTAGCGCCCATACGACGAAGTCTTATCTTAACCATTTCTTTTCACCTCCACCACAAAGGGTTATATATTTCTGCCAATATAATAACTATTGGTTGAAAACAAAATTAAAATTTCATGCCGCCCATTGCTCCGCCCAAAGGACCTCCTAAGCCGGGAAGTCTTTTATATTTTTTCTTTCCGTTTTTCTTAGTTACTTTTTTGATAAACTTTTGCATTTGTTCAAGCTGTTTGATAAGGCGGTTGACATCTTCGACTTTCATTCCGGAACCGGCTGCAATACGTCTTTTTCTTGAGGGATTTATAATTGACGGCTTAGCTCTTTCTTCGGGCGTCATTGAGAGAATAATAGCTTCGATTCTGTCAATTTGTCTGTCGTCAATGTCCATATCCTGAATTTGCTGTTCCATACCGGGCAGTTTTGAAAGTATGCCTTTGATAGGACCCATTTTTTTTATTTGTCCGAACTGTTCGAGCAAATCGTTAAAATCCATTTGGCTTTTAGTTAACTTTTGAGCCATTTCTTCGGCTTTTTTCTTGTCGATTTTCTCCTCGGCAGCTTCAATCAAGGTGAGCATATCGCCCATGCCTAAAATTCTTGACGCCATTCTGTCAGGGTGGAAAATTTCCAAATCGTCAAGTTTTTCGCCGGTGCCGGCATATTTAATTGGTTTGCCTGTGACAGCTTTTACGCTGAGAGCCGCGCCGCCTCGGGTGTCGCCGTCCAATTTCGTTAGAACAACTCCCGTAATGTCAAGAAGTTCGTTAAAAGACTTTGCTACGTTAACGGCGTCCTGACCTGTCATTGAGTCAACAACAAGCAAAATTTCCTGTGGCTCGACAGCCTTTTTGATTTTTTCAAGCTCGCCCATAAGCTCTTGGTCAATATGCAGTCTGCCGGCAGTGTCTAAAATTACTATGTCATTGCCGTAATCTTTAGCGTGTTTTATTGCCTGCTGAGCGGTTTTCACGGGGTCTTGAGTACCTTTTTCAAAAAAGTGAACGTCTGCTTGTTTTGAAACTACCCTAAGTTGTTCAATAGCTGCCGGGCGGTAAATGTCGCATGCGACAGCCAATGGGCGATGTCCCTGCTTTTTAAGCATTTTGGCAAGCTTGCCCGTATGGGTTGTTTTACCCGAACCCTGAAGTCCGCACATCATGATGACGCAAGGAGGCTTTTTGGGAAATTTAAGACGCACTTCTTCGCCGCCCATTAGTTCCGTGAGTTCCTCGTTTACAATTTTAATCACCATTTGTGCGGGCGTAAGACTTTCCATAACGTCTGAGCCTACTGCACGGTCGGTAACCTTTTTTGTGAAATCTTTGGCAACCTTATAATTAACATCAGCCTCTAAAAGAGCCATTCTGACTTCACGCATGGCTTCCTTTACGTCAGCTTCGGTAAGCTTTCCTTTATTTTTCAGACGCTTGAACGCATTGCTGAGTTTTTCCGAAAGTCCTTCAAAAGCCATTGCTCTTCACCTCATAAATAAAAAATATCTAAAAATTTTTTGCGATTTTATCGGCAGACTTTTTTATTTCGTCCGCCCATTCGCACACGGCGTTATCTGATGAAACAGACTTAATTTGTACGGCGTTTTGTCTGATTTTGTCAATTTCAGTGAGTACGCTGCCGAATCTTGCGGCAAGACCCAACTTTTCTTCCATTTCGAACAAGGCGGTTTCGCTTCTTTTAAGAGAATCCCGAACGCCCTGACGGCTGATTCCTAATTGAGCGGCAACTTCCCGAAGAGAAAGGTCGTCGTTATAATAAAGCTCTATGGCAAGCTGCTGTTTTTCGGAAAGAATTTCGCCGTAGAAATCGAATAAATAAGCAACCTTTAAATTCTTTTCCGTATTAATCACCGTCCGTTAGCTGTAAAGCGATTTACTTTACAGACAGTATTATACATGAATTTTTACTGATTGTCAATAAAATTTTTTTATTTTAAAATCAAGAATAAATTAATATTGCAAGATTTGTTTTGTGCATTTTGACAAATATAATTTTTTGGTTATTTTGATTATAAAGAATTATGAATAAAAAAAGCGTGCCGCATGAGTTTATTGGAGAAAAATTTTTAAAAAAACTGTGCAATATTCGTTAATGTGCACAAGTATTAATAAAAAAACAGTGTAATATAATGATAGTAAAGAAATTTATTTGGTTAATATTCATAAAAATTCAAAACTTATAATAAATTTATTGTTTTTTTAATGACAATTCAAAAAAACTGTGATATAATAGGATAAAATCGAAAGTATGCGTATTGTTGTATTTGATTATGAGTTAAAAAATGAGTTCTGCACGGGTAAGTCTATTGAAAATATCACAGTTGGTATTTATAAAAATCAGGAAGAACCGCTGGTTATTAATATTTGCGGCGATTTTGGGTTAAAATAATACGGCTAAAGTTTTGAAAAGGGGGAGTAAACATGATTACAGAATCAGTGGCAAGAGAATTTACCCCGTTGGAAGAATATGAAATGCTGCCCGAGGGGACTTGCGCGGAATTGATTGACGGCGTTATTTACGATATGTCGCCTGCTCCGTTGGTACAACATCAGCGGTTAGTTATGAGAATTTCCAATTCAATATTTAATTATATTGCAGGTCGTAAGGGTAAATGCGAGGTGTTTTCGTCACCGTTTGATGTGAAACTATCTGACGATACTGTTGTTCAGCCTGATGTTTGTGTGATTTGCGACCCCGATAAACTTACTTACCGTGGCTGCGACGGCGCTCCCGAATGGGTAATTGAAATTACTTCAAGCAACTTTGTTCATGATTACGTGACAAAACTCGGACTTTATCAAAAATACGGTGTGAAAGAATACTGGATTGTTAACCCTAAAATCGAAACTACTATTGTATATCAGTTTGACGAAAACTGCGGCTTAACAGAAGTAGTCAGCTATAAGTTTATTGAAAATATCACAGTTGGTATTTATAAAAATCGGGAAGAACCGCTGGTTATTAATATTGCGGCGATTTTGGGTTAAAATATATATAATAAAAAAACAGGCAAAACAAAGCGGGTGAAAGTGTCTGATTATGACGGAACAAATAATTAATATTGAACGTATGGAACAGGCGGTTATGCTCTTTGGGAGTTTTGACGAAAATATAAAGCTTATTGAAAAAGAGTATGACGTCAAAGTCATTGTAAGAGGTTCGGAGCTTAAAGTTTGCGGCGATGTGGAGAAAGTTTCTCTTGCGTGCAAGACTATCGACAGCTTGCTTTCTCTTATAAACAAAGGCGAAACGCTTAACGAACAAAATGTTCGTTATTGCATTTCTCTTGTGAACGAGGGCGGAGAGTCAAAGCTTTCGGCGATTACGGGCGACTGCATATGCGTTACCTCAAAGGGGAAACCTATTAAACCCAAAACTGTCGGGCAGAAAAAATACTGCGACGCCATAAAAAATAATACTATTACCATTGGCGTAGGCCCTGCCGGAACAGGAAAGACTTATTTAGCCGTGGCAATGGCTGTTACTGCTTTCCGTTCTCATGAGATTAACAGAATTATATTAACTCGTCCTGCTGTCGAGGCAGGGGAGAAACTCGGATTTCTTCCGGGCGACTTGCAAAGTAAGGTTGACCCTTATCTTCGACCGCTCTATGACGCATTGTTCGATATGCTCGGAGCGGAAACTTATCAGAGGTATGTTGAGCGAGGCAATATTGAAGTTGCTCCGCTTGCTTATATGAGAGGACGCACTCTTGACGACAGTTTCATAATTCTTGACGAAGCTCAGAACACAACAAACGAACAGATGAAAATGTTCCTTACCCGACTGGGTTTTAATTCCAAAATGGTTATTACGGGCGACATCACGCAAATTGATTTGCCGTCCGGAAGTCGAAGCGGTCTGAAAGAATGTATCAAAGTACTGCGTAATATTAACGATATTGCTCAGGTGACTTTCAGTGAAAAAGACGTTGTTAGGCACAAGCTTGTGCAGGATATTATAAAAGCGTATGAAAAAATAGAGGAGGCAAGGAATCGAAAATGACAGATAAAATCAGAGTTGTTATTACAAACAAACAGAAAAAAGTTAAAATCCCAACGGGTATGCGTATGCTCATTCGCAGATGCTGCAACGCTGTTCTCAAACTTGAAAATTTTGAAGGCTCGGCAGAAATCAGCGTTACTTTTGTCGATAATGAAGAGATTCACAAGCTGAATCTTCAGTACAGAGATAAGGATATGCCTACCGATGTTCTCTCTTTTCCTCTCGGCGAGAACGGAGTGTATGACATTGACCCCACAACGGGAGCGAAAATGCTTGGCGATGTGGTTATCTCAATGGAGAAAGCTGTCGATCAGGCTGAATTGTACGGTCATTCGCTGCAAAGAGAAGTCGGTTATCTCACCGCTCATTCGGTATTGCATTTGCTCGGCTATGACCACCAGACAGGTCTTGAAAAGGTACATATGAGAGAGAAAGAAGAGCTTGTTATGGATCAGCTCGGACTTCCCGCTTCATCTTCTTATGTTATTGACGAATAAAAAACTATTGCCCGCTTTTATGCGGGCTGTTTTTATCTTAATTATTTAAGATTATTATTATTAAGGGTTTTGCCAACTTTTTTGAAAAAGTTGGACAAAAAACTTTAACATGCTTTGCTTGAGTTTTTAAGAGTGTTTTTTTATTTAAAATCAAATATTTTAAATTTTTAAATTAAGGATTTACATTTTTAGCGAAACATACTATAATATACACTGTCACAGCGTAAGCACATGAAAGAAAAGGAAAGGAAAAAATTTAATATGCAAAAAACAGCTTTTATTGCGATTGTCGGCAGACCTAATGTCGGAAAATCTTCAATTCTTAATAAAATTCTCGGTCAGAAAATTGCAATCGTATCCGCAAAGCCTCAGACAACAAGAACCCGCATTATGGGAGTTTATACAAAAGACGATATTCAACTTGTTTTTATAGATACTCCCGGACTGCATAAGCCTAAAAACAGCCTCGGTAAATATATGGTTCGTTCCGTCAACGAATCTGTCGGCGGAGTAGACGCTTGTATGCTTGTTGCGGAGTGCGACAAAGCTCCCGGCGATACCGAAAAACTGCTCATGCAGCGTTTTAAATCTATGGATATTCCGGCTGTGCTGGCTCTTAATAAAATTGACAAGCTCCCCGAAAAAAGCGAAATCATTCCTCAAATTGCCGCTTACAGTCAAGAATTTGACTTTGACGACATTGTCCCTGTTTCTGCTCAGACAGGCAGCGGCATAGGCGAATTAATTAAAGTCCTTGAAAAACAGGCGGCGGAGGGCAGTCACCTGTTTGACCCCGATACTCTTACAGACCAGCCGGAAAGAGTGCTTGCGGCTGAGATTATCCGTGAGAAAATTCTTCGCTTGACAGATAAGGAAATTCCTCACGGAACGGCTGTTGTTATCGAACGCTTTAAGCAAAGACCCGACAGCGACATAACCGACATGGACGCAACTATTTACTGCGAACGCTCAAGCCATAAGGGAATACTTATCGGAAAGGGCGGTTCTATGCTTAAAAAAATCGGAACATACGCAAGGCAGGATATGGAAAGATTTTTTGATTGTAAGATTAATCTTACTCTTTGGGTGAAAGTGAAAGAGGACTGGCGAAACCGTGAGGCTATCCTGAGAACTTTGGGTTACGATGAGAGTAATTTCGACTGATTATACAAACATTTGACACGCAAATATAAACAATTTTATTTCTACATATTTCAATAGATATTGCCAACGCTAAAGACGTATAATTATAATGAACTTATAATTTTATGCTTTTCGGAGGTACAGCTTTATGAATGAAAAAGACGCATGGAAAAACTTTATCAGCTCCGGCAGTGTTGCAGACTACCTGAAATATGCTTCGATAAAGAACAGCCACGCCGCTGCGGAGGTTCAAAATAATGAAGTTCAATACGGACGGTCTTGTGATTCGGGAACAGAGTATAAAGGAACAGGACAAATTAATAACAGTCTTAACAAGAAGTGACGGCTTAATTAGAGCGTTTATTCACGGAGCTAAAAGTATCAAAAGCCCGAAGAGTACGGCTTCGGGCTTGCTGACTTACTCACGTTTTTCTATATATAAAGGTCGTGACAGCTATATTATTGACGAGTGTTATGCTCAGGAAGTCTTTATGCCTTTGAGGAAGGACGTTGAAAAGTTGGCTTTGGCTCAGTATTTTTGCGAATTGGCAGGAGAACTTGCCCCCGAGGGGGAAAATGCGGAAGAACAGCTTAGACTTACTCTTAATTCGCTGCACTTTTTATGCCAAGGCAGCAAATCACTGTCTTTAATAAAAAGTACGTTCGAATTAAGAATGCTTACGTTGGCAGGATATATGCCGAATTTAGTCTGCTGCGATTCATGCGGTTGTTATGAGCATGAAGACATGCGTTTTCTCCCTCAAAAAGGTCTGATTGTGTGCGGCGACTGCTGCGGAAAATATTCCGATGCGCAAATTCGTATCGGACTTGGAGTAACACGCGCCATGCGGCATTGCGTATACTCCGAGTTTTCCAAACTGTTTGCATATTCTCTGAAAGAAAATTCTCAGCCTATTTTAGAAACAGCGGCAGAGGAATATTTAAAAATGCAAATATCGAAAACTTTTCAAACTCTTGAATTTTACAAAATGCTGAAAAATTAATCTCATCAAGGCAAAGCCTGTTAAAGTTTTTGCCCCGCTTTTTTCAAAAAGCGGGCGGATTCCAAAGGCGGAGCTGCCAACGGCAGCCGAGCTTTGGTGGGTTGTTAAGGGCAAAGCCCTTAACAATATATTGCTCAAAAAATTTTGCAAAGCAAAATTTTTATTAAAAAGGAAG
>CACWIU010000070.1 GCA_902761025.1 uncultured Ruminococcus sp.
AACGTGTTTTCAATGTCGCAAGAATTGTCACTGATACTTACAAACAAGGCAACAGCGTTGTTGTCGTTGTTTCCGCTCAGGGCGATACTACCGATGACCTTATCGACAAGGCTAACGAAATTAATCCCAATGCCTCTAAGCGTGAGAAAGATATGCTCTTGGCTTCGGGCGAACAAATTTCTATCGCTCTGCTCGCTATGGCTATCGAAAAATTGGGCTATCCCGTTGTTTCTCTCCTCGGCTGGCAGGCTGGCTTTCAGACTTCTTCCGCTTACACAAGCGCAAGAATTAAAAGAGTTGTTCCCGACAGAATCCGCAAAGAACTTGACAAGAAAAATATTGTCGTTGTCGCAGGCTTTCAGGGAATCAATAAATACGATGATTTGACTACTCTCGGCAGAGGCGGCTCCGATACAAGCGCCGTAGCTATTGCTGCCTCTATGCACGCTGACCTTTGTCAAATCTACACGGACGTTAAGGGCGTTTATACTGCCGACCCTCGTAAAGTTCCCAACGCTAAAAAATTGGAAACTATCTCTTACGATGAAATGCTTGAACTCGCTACTCTCGGCGCTCAGGTTCTTAATAATCGCTCTGTAGAAATGGCAAAAAAATATAATATCGAATTAGAGGTTCTTTCCAGCTTGGAAAAAGAACCCGGCACTATTGTTAAGGAGGCTACTAAAATGGAAAAAATGTTAATCAGCGGTGTTGCAAAGGATACGGGCGTTGCTCGTCTGTCTGTTATCGGCTTGCCCGACCGCCCCGGTCTTGCTTTTAAAGTGTTCTCAAAAGTTTCCGCTGCCGGCATTAATGTTGATATCATTCTCCAGTCTATCGGCAGAGACGGCACTAAGGACATTACTTTTACCGTTGCTCAGGAGAAAGCCGAAGAAACAGAAAAAATTCTCAGAGATTACTTGATTCCTCTCGGTGCTAAGGACGTTTCCGCTGATACCAGTGTTGCTAAAGTTTCAATCGTTGGCGCGGGTATGGAAAGTCATGCCGGCGTTGCTACCAAAATGTTTGAGGCTCTTATGGACGCTCAAATTAACATTAAGATGATTTCTACCAGCGAAATTAAAGTTTCTGTCTTGATTGACGAAGCCGACGCCGACAACGCCGTTAAAGCTATTCACGAGAAATTCTTTGACTAATTTATCTTAATATAAAAAAATTTTAACAATAAAGGCTTGCCGTAAGGCAAGCCTTTTTCTTAATCTTTATTAGTCGTCTATTGCGGCAAATGCTTTGTCCAAATCCGCAAGAATGTCCTCAACATTTTCCAAACCTACAGAAAAACGCACCATGCCTGCGTTAATGCCGGCTGCCACAAGCTGCTCGTCCGTAAGCTGCCTGTGAGTTTCGCTTGCCGGGTGCAGTACGCAAGTTCTGATATCCGCAACATGAACTTCGTTAGACGCAAGCTCTAAGGAATCCATGAACTTCATCGCTTTTTCTCTGCCGCCCTTTACAACAAACGAAATTACTCCGCTCGCTCCTTTAAGATACTTTTGGGCAAGTTCGTAATTTTCATCGCTTTCAAGCCCCGGATACGTAATGCTTTCCACATGTTCGTTATTCTCCAGATACTTCGCAGCTATCATAGCATTTTCACAGTAATTCTTCATTCTTACTGCAAGTGTTTCCAGTCCTAAATTAAGCAAAAATGCCGAATGGGCTGCCGGATATGCGCCGAAATCTCTCATAAGCTGCATTCTTGCTTTGATAATATATGCCGCTTTTCCGTAAACCTCTGTGTAAATTATGCCGTGGTAAGATTCGTCGGGCGTTGTAAGCTCGGGGAAATTGCCCTTGCTCCAGTCAAAATTGCCGCTGTCAACTATTACTCCTCCGCACTGCACAGCGTGTCCGTCCATGTACTTAGAAGTCGAATGCACAACTATATCTGCTCCAAATTCAAACGGCTTGCACAAAACCGGCGTTGCAAACGTATTGTCTACAATCAGCGGAACATTATGTCTGTGGGCAATTTTCGCAAACTTTTCAATGTCAAACACTGTCAATGCCGGATTTGCTATCGTTTCTCCGAAAACTGCTTTTGTATTAGGCTTGAATGCTTTTTCAATCGTTTCTTCGTCATCTTTCGAAGATACAAAAATACATTCAATTCCCAACTTCTTCAATGTGAATGAAAATAAATTTACCGTGCCGCCGTAAATCTCGCTCACACTTATAAAACTGTCCCCGGCGCAGCAAATATTGAGTATCGACATCAAGCTTGCTGCCTGTCCCGACGATGTGCACATTGCTCCTACTCCGCCCTCAAGCTCCGCTATCTTCTGCTCTACCGCCATAACAGTAGGATTCGCAAAGCGTGAGTATATCAGCGACTTTGTCGGCTCGTCAAACACCGACGCTACTTCTGCCGTTGAATCATATACATATGTTGTGCTTTGTACAATCGGCACTACTCTCGGCTCCGAATTTTTTGGGTGATAGCCTGCGTGCAGGCATTTTGTTTCGTCTTTCATTAATTTTTCCTCCCAATATTATTTTTATATTAAAGTTCTTTTAAGAAACTTACTATTTCTTCAAAGTGCATTGAGTGTGACGCTTTGACTAATATTATGTCGCCTTTGTGAAGAATGCCGTCAAGCTCTTCAATAGCTTGCTTTACCGTGTCAAAGTGATAACATTCAACGCCCTCCGCATTGTCTGAAATCGCCTTTGCAAGCTCGCCTACTGTAATTAACGCATTTACTCCGCTTTCTGCCGCATATCTGCCTACTTCCGCATGAAGTGCCAACTCGTTTTCTCCAAGCTCTTTCATGTCGCCCAATATCGCCGCTTTTCTTCCTCCGGCGATTTGACAAAGAGTTTCAATCGCCGCTTTTACAGAAGTCGGATTCGCATTGTAACAGTCGTCCATAATCTTGAATAACTCGGTTGTAACTAAATTCGCTCTGCTGCCTACCGTCTTATAACTCTCAATGCCTTTCACTATGTTTTCATTGCTCATGTTTAAGGCTTTGCCTACTGCCGCCGCTCCCAACGCATTGGCTGCCATATAGTTTCCCAATGCCGGAATTGTTGCGTCAAGCTTTGTTTCTCCAAAACACATTGTGCAGAACACACTGTTTTCACCTGTATTTCTGATATTCTCCGCATGATAATCGTTTTCTCTGCCAATTCCGTAAAAAGCTGTGACATTCTCAACTGTGCGAAGTTTATCGTCGTCGCCGTTGACAAAAATTAATGCGTCTTCCGCTTTGTAGCGGAACATTTCCGTTTTAGCCTTTAAAACTCCGTCACGGTCTTTTAAGTTCTCAAGATGACAACACCCGATATTCGTCAAAACGCATACTGTCGGTCTGACCATTTTGCTTAAACGCGTCATCTCTCCAAAGTCGCTTATTCCCATTTCTATAACTGCGACTTCCGTATCTTCAGGCATTGCAAGAAGTGTTAGCGGAACTCCTAACTCATTGTTGAAATTGCCCTGCGTCTTATGCACAATAAATTCTTGACTAAGCACCGACGCTATCATCTCTTTTGTGCTTGTCTTGCCTACGCTCCCGCTTATTCCAACTACCTCTATATTATAAAAAAGACTTCTGTAATATTCCGCTATGTCCTTTATTGCCTGCTTGCTTGAACGCACAAGTATATACGGGGCATCAACCGAAAGTATCTGCTCGCTTATTGCACAAACCGCCCCTTGTCCATAAGACTTTTCAATATAAAGATGTCCGTCTGTCCTCTCGCCCTTTATCGCTACAAAAAGAGAACCGTCCGTCACTTGTCGGCTGTCTATTACCACGTTCGTTACACATTTTGTGAGATTCTTTTTATCTCCTATAAACTGACCGCCGCACGCTTCCGCTATCTCTCCTAATGTGATTTTTTTCATCATAATTTACAACTCCACTTTTTTTATAAAAACAAAGTTTCCGCAGCCACGGGGGCTGAATCATTTTAAAGGGCGTACGCCCTTTAAAATCACCGCTTTTCTTTGAAAAGCGGCAGCGACAGGCAAAGCCTGTCGGATTCAGCCCCCTGCCCGTTGTTTTCAGCAATACTTCCTAAGAGATATTTCTACTATTTTATCGCAAAGTTCCTCATAGCCGATACCGGCTGCGGCTGCCTCCTGCGGAATAAGACTTGCGTTTGTCATGCCCGGCAGTGTGTTCGCCTCAAGCGCGTATGACTTTCCGTTTGAATCAAGCAAAAAGTCCACTCTGCCGTATGCCTCAAGCTGTAAGGCTTCGTATGCCTTTTCTGCTTCCGATTGGAGAAGTTTCGTTGTCGCTTCGTCCAACTCTGCCGGACAAATCTCTTCCGTTCTTCCGCTTTGATATTTGTTTACGTAATCATAAAATCCCTCTTTGGGTATAATTTCTATAATCGGAAGTGCCTTTCCGTCAATAACGCCTACGGAAAATTCTCTGCCCTTTACATACTGTTCGACTAATACTTCTCTTTCATAGACAAATGCCTGTTCCATTGCCGCCATAAAGTCGGACTTATTCTCAACGATTGAAACGCCTACGCTGCTTCCGCCCGAGCAGGGCTTTACTACGCATGGAAAAACATTCCACTCTGCAAGTCTGCCGTTGTCTTTATCCTCAGGCTTGAAACACTCTCCGGCAGGCGTGCTTATGTTGTGATTTAAAAAGATACTCTTTGTTATGCCTTTGTTCATTGCAACGGCACTGCCAAGATAGCCGCTGCCGGTGTACTTTATTCCAAGCAGGTCAAATGTCGCCTGAAGTCTGCCGTTTTCTCCGTTATCTCCGTGAAGTGCCAAAAAACAAATATCCGCATAGCGGCAAATTTCTTCAACGTGTTCACCTAAAAAACGGTCTGACTTATCTCTTCTCCGAGCCTTAACTCTCTCCAAATCGGGAATGCTCTCTCCAACTCCGAGATTTTCGGTAAAATCGTACTGTTCTTCAAACAATGAAACTGTGTCGCATTCGTCATGCTCATATCCCATAAAAACGTCAAGCAATACAACCTTATGTCCGCATTTTCTCAAAGCATTTGCAACCATTGTGCCCGATGTTACAGACACATCTCGCTCGGTACTTAGTCCGCCTGCCAGAACAACTATATTCATTATCATGTTCCTCCGTTATTCTAATTAAATATTAAAATCAAAAAACTTAAAGTGAAAACTCCAACAACCATTTTACTCCATTTCCGACAAAGATACAATACTTAATTTTGAGTTCATATCAATAATATAGCGTGAATTTTCGTTTTTTTGCCCTTTTTCAGTCCATTTTACGTTATCTGAAAACGTCGTGTAGCTTTCTTCATGCCTGAGCGACACAGGAGCGTTATGCTTAATACGCATATTAATCTTTGTCATGTCGGAATTTACCGTAATGTGTCCGGCTATCGTATGAAACTCTATATCCAGCGAAGACAGCTTTAAATCAGAGGAAAGCCCCCCTACAACTTTCTGAAATTTAATGTCCGAACTGTTTGCCGACAAATTAGCGTTTAAAGATTCTATCATTTGAGAACTGATTTTTGAAGATACGCTTTTCACGTCAAGCGTCCCTCTTGCGTTAATATGCTCCGTTGTTAATGTCGTTCCGCTTAACTCCAAAGTAATATCGCCCGCTGACAACTGCTCGGTTTCAACTTTAGAATCACAAAAACAGAAACTCATATCCATTGAGCTTTCAATGTCACAAAGCATAATATCCGAATAATTTCCGCTGAGTATATATCCGCCCTTATAATTTTCAGGTATGGCAATAAGAATAATAACATTCATATCGTAAACATCAGGGTCTGCCCATTTGTTCTCAATGCAAAGCTCGCCTTTGTTAACAGCCGTATAAAGAACCGCTTCGCCTTTTGTATCCATTGTTATTTTAAGATTATCTTCTTCCGAGGGTATGAACTCAACCGTACAATGGTCTGAGTACAAATGAATTGTATTAAAAGCATTCAGCGGATATGACGCCGACTTGTCTGTATTGACATCTGCAAGCCCGGACAAATTCAGCGGCTTTGGCGGCTGATATTCAACATTGCTTTCTCCATGCTGTAAATTTTTGGAAATCCTGTCCGCAATATCTCCCCTGTTTATATTCCCACGCTTTACAAAAATAAATCCCACTGTCATAAACACTGCGGCAACAGCCAACATAACAACAAAAACATTAAATATTCGTTTCATTTGTCAATGCCGCCCCCTTGCTCCGCTTTTGTTGTTCAAAATAACGCTCATTTTGCCCGGCAAAAAACGAACTGCTTTCACTGCCGCCAAAATCACAAAACCGCTGAGCATTACAAACGAAACAGTCAAAAATATTCCGCCTATCCCCAAAAGCAAAAATCCGATGTTTAAACTCATTGACATAAACGCAGCTACGCTGAACAACGCCCCTCCCACGCAAAGCATAAGCGAAATCAAAAACAATACTATTCCAAAAAATACGGAAATAATTTCATAAACAATACACAGCGGTATCATCAGAATAAATTTGCACACGCTCAAAAATGTAATTTTACCCTTTTTTTGAGAAACAAAAACAGAGTCCACTCCGTCAATAGGTATGGGGTCGCCCTGCTTGTATCTTCGGGCAATTTCAGCCGGAGAGCTAAGATTTTGCGTGATTAGTTCCTCGCTCATGCCCTCTGATAGTCTGTCGCTGAAATAACGGTCATAATCGTTCGTCAGAACATATTTTTCTTCGTCCGGCACTCCGTCCAAAGCAACCGTCAAGTCATACATAAACTGCGATTGTGTCATAACAAATAATCCTTAATTTTTAATGTGTCACCGTCGGGAATTACATAATCGGCGGGCGAGTTTTCGTCAAATTCAGGCGAAATATTGGCGTGAATATACAGTGCCGAAAGTCCGACTGCTTTTGCTCCTTTTATATCTGCAACAGGGTCGTTGCCAACCATTATTGTTTCTTTGGGGTCGAGAGAATATCGTTCGAGAATTATCCGATAAAAATGCGTGTCGGGTTTGCTGCACTCTTCGTCAGACGAAATAACTATCCCGTCAAATTTTTCCCGAATGCCTAACAGCTCAAGCTCGTCCCATGTGAATGACCTTTGGGCATTTGTCAAGAGATAAACGTTTGCTCCGCTGTCATGCAGCGCGTCAAGAAGTTCCGCAATGCCTTTGTACAGTCGGATATATTCGCGGGAAGTCGTTCGGAAGAATTTGGCTGTTTCAAGAACTTCTTCCAAACTCGCGGAGATTCCCTTTTGAGAGTAAAGCTCGGCAAAAATCTTTTCAATTTTTATGTCAATATATTGATATTCGGGGTGCTGCGAATGTATAACCTCTTTTTCCTCGTCAACCAAACGACAATAAGCTTTTCTCAGTTCTTCGGCAGAATAAACCGCTCCTTTGCCGCAATAGTAATCGGCGGTTTTTTTCCATAACGCAGGGTCGCTTTCATCTGTATGAATGTCGGCAAGCGTGCCGTACAAATCAAACATATAATTTTTATACTTGTACATAAAATCCTCCTGTCAGTGACATACTCCCCCACCTATAGAGGTGGGGGCTTCTCGCTCAAGTACGGCAACCCGTACAGTATCAACGAGCTATCCCCGTGTGTCCCACGGTTCTTGTTTT
>CACWIU010000071.1 GCA_902761025.1 uncultured Ruminococcus sp.
AAAGAGCTTGAACCGCTTACTCATCAGTACAGAGATTACAGCGAGTGGATGAGAACGAGAGATTTGACATCTCAGGAAGCTTACTGGAAATCTCAGTTCAGCGAAGAAGCTCCTGTTCTTGATATGCCTCTTGACTATGCTCGTCCGGCAATGCAGAGTTCTGCGGGAGCCGTGGTTTCCATAACAACCGATGACGAGTTGTCGGCGTCAATCAGGAAATTAGCCGAAAAGACAGGTTCAACCGAATACATGATATTCCTTTCGGCGTTAATGGTAATGCTGAGCAAGTACAGCCGTCAGGACGATATCGTTATAGGCAGTCCCATAAGCGGCAGAACTCATCGTGATACCGAAAAAATCTTGGGTATGTTTATCAATACTCTTGCAATGCGTGGATATCCGAAAGCAGACAAAACCTTTGCTCAGTTCCTTGCTGAAATTCGCGAACTTTGTCTGAATGCTTACGAGAATCAGGAGTATCCGTTCGAGGAACTTGTCGAGTCTATAGAGATACATAGGGATATGTCAAGAAATCCGCTGTTCGATGTTCTTATGGTAATGCAGAACAACGAGAACTCCGAATTGCAGGCGGACGCTAAGTCGAGCGAGAGTATTTCTTCGTCAACTGCCGATGCAATAGTTGACCTTGTGTTCAATATACGTCTTGGCGAGGGATTCTACAGAATTGACCTTCAGTACTGCACTGATTTGTTTAAGCAAAAAACAGCCGAATACTTTATTACTCATTACATTCAGGTACTGCGTAATATTACCGACAATATTAATCAAAAAATCGGCGGCATTAAGTTGGCGTCGGATTCGGAAGCTACGGTTATACTTGACGTATTCAACGCAACATACTCATATTATCCGAAAGATAAGACTGTTGTGGACTTGATACAAGACCGTGTGACAAAAACACCGTATAACGAAGCGGTTGTATTTGAAGATGAAACGATTAATTATGCTCAGCTTAATTACGCTGCGAATGCTTTAGCTCACAAACTCATACAAGAGGGAGTTAAGCCGGGCGACAGAGTTGCGTTAAGTTTGGAAAGAGATTTAGTTCTTCCTATGGCGATACTTGCAGTTCTGAAGATAGGAGCGGCATATTGTCCGATAGATTCGGGTTTGCCGGCTGAAAGAATAGGCACTATTCTGCGAGATGTCCGTCCGTTCTGCGTGCTTACAAACGACGGTGCGGGATACGAAGAATTTGACCTGAAAAATATAAACGTCTGCGACGGGGATATTTACAGCCGTCCGTATGGCAGCCCGAAAATTAAGGTAACTCCCGAAAGCACCGCATATATTATGTATACTTCCGGCACAACGGGAACTCCAAAGGGCATTGTAATTTCTCACAGGGCAATCATGAGCGATGTTCATAACTTTGTGACTGCATACAATGTGAATGAAAACACAGTCAGCTTACAGCATGGCTCGTATACGTTCGATTTGTTTGTTGAAGAACTTTATCCAACGCTTTGTTCGGGCGGCAAAGTAGTTATAATGTCAAAGGAACGCTTGCTGAATATTCCGTCGGCTCAGCAGTATATTTCAGATAATCGTGTTAATCTCGTGCATATGACGCCTATGCTGCTTACCGAGTTCAATAAATATTCGTGGAGCGATTCCGTAAAAACGTTTATTGTCGGCGGCGAAAAGGTTCAGACTAAGCATATTAAACCGTTGTTTGACTTGAACTGCAATATTTATCAGACATACGGTCCGACAGAGAATACGGTTATCACTACTTTGTACCGCATAAAGAGCGTGGACGAAACCGCAGCGTTAGGCGAAGAATATTCCATACCGATAGGACATCCGAAACTCAATACAAGAGTATATATTGCAGACGGAGATTTCTTGTGCGGAATAGGCGTTCCCGGAGAGCTTTGCATAGCGGGCGACTGTCTTGCAGACGGATATTTGAATATGCCCGAGCTTACGGCAAAAGCATTTGTTGACAATCCTTTTGCGGACGGCAAAATGTACCGTTCCGGTGACTTGGCAAGGTGGCTGCCCGACGGAAATATAGAATTTCTCGGACGAATTGACGAACAAGTCAAAATCAGAGGAATACGTATTGAGCTTGGCGAAATTGAAACAAAACTCCGTGAAATGGACGGCATGAAAGATTGTGCGGTTGTTGCCAAGGAAGACTCTCAGGGTGAAAAGGCAATTTACGCATATTATATAAGCGATAAGACAATAAGCGTGTCCGAAGTGAGAAACCGTCTTAGCGGAGTATTGCCGGATTACATGGTTCCGTCTTATCTCATGCAGATTGATATGCTGCCCGTTAATAAAAACGGTAAGCTTGACCAAAAGGCTTTGCCGGATATCGAGGCAAAAGCAGGCAGCGAGTATGCGGCTCCCGAAACTGCAACGCAGGAAATGATTTGTTCAATCTTCGGCGAAATACTCGGAGTTGAGCGAGTAGGCATAAAAGACAGCTTCTTTGAGTTGGGCGGACATTCGCTCAGAGCTACCAGACTTATCAACAGCATAGAAGAACGGTCGGGCGTTAAAGTTGCTCTCAAAGACGTATTTGTTTATACAACTCCCGAACAGCTTGCTCAAATAGTTGACAGCCGAATAGGAGAAGTATACGAGCATATTCCAAAGGCAGAAGATAAAGAGTATTATCCGATGTCGTCTACTCAGAAGAGAACATATCTTATTCATCAGCTTGAGCCGGACTCAACGGCTTACAATATGCCTTACAGCATGAGAATGACAGGCGAGGTATATCCGAACAGACTGAAAAAAGCTCTGCAAGCTATGATAGACAGACACGAAATTCTCAGAACGGCATTTATCACAGTTGACGGCGAGCCGGTTCAGAAGATTCTCGAACATATTGACGCAGAATTTGAATACGTTACAAGCAGCGAAAGCGACGAACAGCTTACAGCAGCTTACTATCGTCCGTTTGATTTGAGCAATCCGCCGCTTGTTCGCGTAAGGCTGGTCAACAAAGGCGACTATCATCTGTTCATAATGGATACTCACCACATTATTTCAGACGGTATGAGCGAAACTCTGTTCATCAGCGAGCTTACGGCTTTGTACAACGGAGAAAAGCTTGAGCCGCTTGCTCATCAGTACAAAGATTACAGCGAGTGGATGAGAACAAGAGATATAACCTCGCAGGAGAATTACTGGAAAGAGCAGTTCGGCGAAGAAATTCCCGTGCTTGACATGCCTTTGGATTATATCCGTCCTCAGGTTAAGAGTTACGAGGGTCAGTCGATTTCAATTCTGCTTGACGAACAAATTTCCGCAAATATCAGAAAGCTTTCGGAAAAATCTGGAACAACCGAATTTATGATTTTCCTTGCGGCTTTGATGATAACTCTTGGAAAATACAGCCGTCAGGAAGACATAGTAATCGGAAGTCCGATAAGCGGAAGAACTCACAAGGATACCGAAAAAATGCTTGGTATGTTTGTAAATACTCTTGCAATGAGAGGATATCCCGAGGGACAAAAAACATTTGCCGGATTCTTAAACGAAATTCGTGAAATTTGTCTTAACGCATATGATAATCAGGAATATCCGTTTGAAGAGTTGGTAGACGCAGTTAACGTAAGACGCGATTTGTCAAGAAGTCCGCTGTTTGACGTTATGCTGGTAATGCAGAATAACGAATCTGCCAACGCGGAAGTTGACAATGTCGGCTTTGAATCTGCGGACGCAGTGACTATGGCTGTTGCGAAGTTCGATATGACTTACAACATTATGCCTATGGGCAGAAGACATATAATTTCTCTGGAATATTGCACGGCTCTCTTTAGCGAAGAAACGGTTCGCAGGATACTTGATAACTATTCCGAGATTTTGAAGAATGTCACAGCAGACAGCGAGCAGACAATAAGCAGTGTTGAAATGCTTACGGACAGCGACCGTTCGCAGATACTCGGAGAGTTTAACGATACTTACGCAGAATATCCGAAGAACAAAACTATCGTTGAGTTGTTCGAAGAGCAAGTTATCAGAACTCCCGACAAGACCGCCGTTGTATACGGCAATGAACAGCTTACCTATGCGGAACTTAATCTCAGAGCTAACGCAATAGCTTATAAGCTGCGTGAAATCGGCGTACAGCCCGAAGACTTTGTCGCAATTACTGCCGACAAGAGCCTTGAAATGGTTTGCGGTATTTACGGCATACTCAAATCGGGCGGAGCGTATTTGCCGATAGACCCGACATATCCGCAGGCAAGAATAAGCTTTATGCTTGAAGACTGTTCTCCAAAGGCGATTTTGACATTTACTGATAAAAATATTGTTCTTCCCGACAGTATAATTTCTATGACGATTGACAGCATAGAAGTTAAGCAGGAGTTCGCTGAAAATCCTGTTCGTGTCAATAAGTCCAATGACCTTGCGTATTGTATTTACACTTCGGGTACAACGGGCAAGCCAAAGGGAGTTGCCGTTGAGCATTACGGCGTTGCCAATTTGCGTGAATACTTCATGAAAATTCAGGGAGTTAACGAAAATGACCGAGTTCTTCAATTTGCAAGTATCGCATTTGACGCAGCAGTTTCGGAAATGACAATGGGACTTTTGACGGGAGCGTGTATGTATATCATAAGCCCGGAAATCCAGCAAGACCCGAAATTATTTGAAGCGTACACAGCCGAAAATCAAATAAGCATAGCAATTTTGCCGCCGGCTTATTTGGCTCAAGTAAACTTGACCGGATTCAGAACAATTATAACAGCCGGTTCTGAAACAAACAGTAAGCTTGTGCAGGCTAACAGTCATATTGAAGTTTATTCAAATGACTACGGACCAACGGAAACAACAGTTTGTGCAGCCTATTGGAAGCATAAAAATTATGAGCCTGTTCCGGAAAAAATCCCGATAGGCAAGCCGATGAACAACAAGCAAATCTACATCATGAACGGCGATACCCTATGTGGAATCGGCGTTCCGGGCGAGCTTTGCATAGCCGGCGAGGGAATTGCGAGAGGTTACTTGAACAGACCCGAACTTACAGCCAAAAAATTTGTTAAAAATCCGTTCGGAGAGGGCAGAATGTACCGTTCGGGCGATTTGGCAAGGTGGCTGCCCAATGGCAATATTGAGTATCTCGGACGAATTGACGAGCAAGTCAAAATCAGAGGCTTTAGAATTGAGCTTGGCGAAATTGAAAGCCGTATCAGAGAAATCCCGAATATAAGCGATTGTGCGGTAGTCGCTAAGAATGACAGCTCAGGCGATAAGGAAATTTATGCTTACTATGTGAGCAATGAAGAAATAAGCGTGTCAGATGTTCGTGAAAAACTGGGAGAAACACTTCCGAACTACATGATACCGGCTTATATGATACAGATTGAAAGCATCCCCGTCACAAGAAACGGCAAGCTTGACAAGAAAGCTCTGCCGGAAATTGCGGCTAATGTTTCAAACGAATATGTTGCTCCGAGAAATAAAACGGAAAAGATTATCTGCGATATATTTGCGGAAATTCTGAACGCTGAAAAAGTCGGAATTAACGACGGATTCTTTGAGTTGGGCGGACATTCGCTGAGAGCGACAAGACTTGTTAACGCTGTCGAAGAGCAGACGGGAGTTAAAATTGCTCTGAGAGAAATTTTCGTACACTCAACGCCGAAAGAGCTTGCCGAAATCGTTGAAAGCAGCTCGGGCAATAAGTACGAAGCTATTCCGAAAGCAGAGGAAAAGGAATATTATCCGATGTCCTCTACTCAGAAAAGAATGTATTTGATTCAGCAGTTCGAGCCTGATTCTGTTGTTTACAATATGCCTTTCAGCACCAAGATGACAGGTGAGGTCGAACCCGAAAAGCTGAAAAATGCACTTCAAAAAGCCATAGACAGACACGAAATTCTAAGAACGGCGTTTATTAGTGTTGAGGGAGAACTTGTACAGAAAATACTCGACAATGTGGAAGCTGATTTTGAGTATTACGAGAGTGACGAACCCGATGCAAAGCTTACGCAGGAGTTTTCGAAGCCGTTTGATTTGAGCAATCCTCCGCTTGTAAGAGCTAAATTAATAAATAAGGGCGAATACAGCTTATTCATGCTTGATATGCACCATATTATTTCCGACGGCATGAGTATCAACATATTTGTAGATGAAATTACAACGCTTTTCAACGGTCAGGAACTTGAGCCTTTGACTCATCAGTATAAAGATTACAGCGAGTGGATAAGGCAGCGTGATTTAAGCAGTCAGGCAGAGTATTGGAAGAATCAGTTCGGCGATGAAATTCCGGTTCTCGATATGCCGCTTGATTATGCTCGTCCGCAAACTCAAAGTTATGACGGTTCATTGGTTTCAGTATTCACCGGCGAAGAACTGTCATTAAATATAAAGGCTCTTTCCGAGAAAACCGGCACAACGGAATATATGATTTTCCTTGCGGCTTTGATGATAACGTTAAGCAAATACAGCCGTCAGGAAGATATAGTAATCGGCAGCCCGATAAGCGGAAGAACCCATAAAGATACCGAAAACATGCTCGGTATGTTTGTAAATACGCTTGCAATGAGAGGATATCCCGAGGGACAAAAAACATTTGCCGTATTCTTAAACGAAATTCGTGAAACTTGTCTTAACGCATATGAGAATCAGGAATATCCTTTTGAAGAGCTTGTCGAAGCCGTTGAAGTTCGCAGAGATTTGTCAAGAAGTCCGATTTTTGACGTATTAATGGTAATGCAGAATAATGAGAACGCAGATGTTTCTCTTAATTCTGCAAATATAGAAGACGTTGACGGCGATATATCGAGAGTGGCAAAATTCGATATGTCATACAGCATTGTTCCGTTAAATAATAATTACTCTGTTTCGCTGGAATTTTGCACGGCATTATTCTCCGAAAGGACAGCAAAAAATATAGTTGATAATTATATTGAAGTTCTGAAGAGCATTACTGCCGATTGCGAGAAAAAGATTTGCGAAATCGAGATGATTACGGAAAGCGACCGTTCTCGGATAATTGGCGAGTTTAACGATACTTACGCAGAATATCCAAAGAACAAAACTATCGTTGAATTGTTCGAAGAGCAAGTATCTGAAACTCCCGACAAGACAGCCGTTGTATATGGCACTGAACAGCTGACTTATGTGGAACTGAATATCAGAGCTAACGCAATAGCTTATAAACTGCGTGAAATCGGCATACAGCCGGAAGACTTTGTTGCGGTTATTGCCGATAAGAGCCTTGAAATGGTATGCGGCATTTATGGAATACTCAAATCGGGCGGAGCGTATCTGCCGATAGACCCGACATATCCGCAGGCAAGAATAAGCTTCATGCTTGAAGACTGTTCTCCAAAGGCGATTTTGACATTTACCAATGAAGAAATAATTCTTCCAAATAATATACCGTCTTTCTCTGTTGACAGCATAGAAATTAAACAAGAGTTTGCCGAAAATCCTGTTCATGTCAATAAGTCCAATGACCTTGCATATTGTATTTACACTTCGGGTACGACAGGCAAGCCAAAGGGAGTTGCTTACGGCGTTGCTAATTTGCGTGAATACTTCATGAAGATTCAGGGAGTTAACGAAAACGACCGAGTTCTTCAATTCGCAAGCATCGCATTTGACGCAGCAGTTTCGGAAATGACAATGGGACTTTTGACGGGAGCTTGTATGTATATCATAAGCCCCGAAGTTCAGCAAGACCCGAAGTTGTTCGAAGCATATACAGCCGAAAATCAAATCAGCATTGCAATTTTGCCGCCTGCTTATTTGGCACAGGTTAATTTGACCGGATTCAGAACGATTATAACAGCCGGTTCTGAAACGAATAGTAAGCTTGTGCAGTCTAACAGTCATATTGACATTTACTCAAATGACTACGGCCCGACGGAAACAACAGTTTGTGCGACTTATTGGAAGCATAAGAACTATGAACCTGTTCCCGACAGAATCCCGATAGGCAAGCCTATGAACAACAAGCAAATTTATATCATGAACGGCGATACCCTATGCGGAATAGGCGTTCCGGGCGAGCTTTGCATAGCGGGCGAGGGCATTGCAAGAGGTTACTTGAACAGACCCGAACTTACAGCCGAAAAGTTTGTCAAGAATCCGTTCGGAGAGGGCAGAATGTACCGTTCGGGCGATTTGGCAAAATGGCTGCCCGACGGAAATATCGAGTATCTCGGACGAATTGACGAGCAAGTCAAAATCAGAGGCTTTAGAATTGAGCTTGGCGAAATTGAAAGCCGTATCAGAGAAATTGACAATATAACAGACTGTGCGGTAGTTGCAAAGACTGACAGCACAGGCGATAAAGAAATTTATGCTTACTATGTGAGCAACGAAGAAATAAGCGTGTCAAATGTTCGTGAAAAACTGGGCGAAACACTTCCGAATTATATGATACCGGCTTATATGATGCAGATTGAAAGCATTCCGGTTACAAGGAACGGCAAGCTTGACAAGAAAGCTCTGCCGGAAATTGAAGCTAATGTTTCCAATGAGTATGTTGAGCCGACCAACGAAACCGAAGCTATTGTTTGCGATATCTTCAAGGAAATTTTGAGTCTTGAACGAGTGGGCATTAACGATAACTTCTTTGAGCTTGGCGGACATTCGCTCAGAGCGACAAGACTTGTAAACTCTATCGAAGAGCAGACAGGCGTTAAGATACCGCTCAGAGAAATATTTGTTAACTCTACGCCGAAAGAAATTGCCGAACTTATTTACAGCAACGCAGGCGAGAAATACGAGCCTATTCCGAAAGCGGAGATTAAAGAATATTATCCGATGTCGTCTACTCAAAAGAGAACATATCTTATTCAGCAGCTTGAGCCTGAGTCACTCGTTTATAATATGCCTTACAGCACGAAGATGACAGGCGAAGTATATCCAGATAAACTTAAAGCTGCACTTCAGGCAATTATAGACAGACACGAAATTCTCAGAACGGCATTTATAACCATTGACGGCGAGCCTGTTCAGA
Organism: uncultured Ruminococcus sp.; assembly: GCA_902761025.1. GTDB lineage: Bacteria > Bacillota > Clostridia > Oscillospirales > Acutalibacteraceae > RUG592. The sequence goes on from CACWIU010000071.1 coordinate 8,963, forward strand.
AGATACTCGAAAATGTTGAGCCTGAGTTTGAGTATGTGACAAGCGACGAACCCGATGAGAAGTTAAGTGCAGACTATTTCCGTGCGTTTGATTTGAGCAAACCGCCGCTTGTAAGAGTAAAGCTTGTTAACAAAGGCAGTTATCATTTGTTACTGCTTGACATTCATCACATCATATCGGACGGAATGAGCCAAAACTTGTTTATGGGCGAGCTGACGGCTTTGTACAACGGAGAAAAGCTTGAACCGCTTACTCATCAGTATAAAGATTACAGCGAGTGGATGAGAACAAGAGATTTGAGCAGTCAGGAAGAATATTGGAAGAATCAGTTCAGCGATGAAATTCCCGTTTTGGATATGCCGCTTGATTATCCACGTCCGCAGGTACAGAGTTACGAGGGCGGTTCGGTAATGACAGCGACAGACGAGGCTGTATCGAATGAAATCCGAGAGATTGCAAGGAAAACAGGCTCAACCGAATACATGATATTCTTAGCGGCGATAATGATTGCTTTGAGCAAGTACAGCCGACAGGAAGATATCGTGATTGGAACTACGATTAGCGGAAGAACTCACAAGGATACGGAATCTATGCTGGGTATGTTTGTAAATACTCTTGCTATGAGGGGTTATCCCGAAGAGAATAAGACGTTTGCCGAGTTCCTGAAAGAAATTCGGGAAACATGTCTTAACGCATATGAAAATCAAGAGTATCCGTTCGAGGAGCTTGTGGAAAAAGTTGCCGTTCGCCGTGATATGTCCAGAAATCCGTTGTTTGACGTAATGTTCACCATGCAGAACAATGAAGACGTTCAGGCAGACGTTAGCAATGTGGAAGTTGAAGACACAGAAGATTCCGCAAGCGTTACCGCAAAATTTGATATGCAGTTCAGCGTTGAAAGTCTGGGCAGCCGACACTTAATAGCGTTGGCATTCTGTACGGCTCTGTTCAGACAGGATACTGCAAGAGGTATTGTTTCGCACGTAAGAGAAGTGCTTAGTGCTATATCTTACGATATTAATGTTAAAATTAAAGATATAGGCATGGTAACGGACAGAGAGAGAAAGCTTATAACTTCCGATTTTAACAACACAGACGCAGATTATCCGAGAAATAAGACAGTTGTAGATTTGTTCGAGGAGCAAGTAAACAGAACTACCGACAATACGGCGGTAGTATTCGAAGACACAAGTTTGTCATACGCTTTGTTAGAGGAACTGGCAAACAGACTTGCCGGAAAGCTCATTGCCGAGGGCGTTAAGCCGGGCGATTATGTCGCAATGTACATCGAGCGAAGCCTTGAAATGGTTATAGGCATTTACGGCATTATCAAGGCAGGCGGCGTTTATGTTCCGATAAACACAATGTATCCGGCAG
>CACWIU010000072.1 GCA_902761025.1 uncultured Ruminococcus sp.
GTAGTAAGTTTTTCATGACCGAAAGCTTCGCTTATGTCTGTGCTTGTAGCTTCGCCGATAAGAACCTTTGTTTTCTCGGGAACTTCAAAGCCTGCCATTTTAGCGATAGTTACAGGACGCTGACCAACTATTCTTGCGTTCAAAGCACCGTTTATAAGCATAGTGCTTCTGATTTTGTTTGCCTCGTCCTCGTTGAGAAAATAGCAGCCTCTCTTAATAAACTCAGCCTTTACAGCGTCATAAACAGTCTTATCGGCAATAACCGTCTGCTCGGTAGCGCAAATCATACCGTTATCAAAAGTTTTGGAGTGAATAATAGAGTTGACGGCATTAATTATATCTGCCGACGAATCAATTATAGCGGCTGCGTTTCCTGCTCCTACGCCAATAGCAGGTGTACCGCTTGAGTAAGCAGCCTTAACCATACCGGGACCGCCTGTTGCAAGAATGATATCAGCCTCACGCATTAAAGTATTTGTAAGCTCCAGTGACGGAACATCAATCCATGAGATAATGCCCTCTGGAGCGCCTGCCTTAACAGCAGCTTCAAGAACAACTTTTGCCGCAGCTATAGTAGAATTTTTTGCTCTTGGGTGGGGACTTATCATTATAGCGTTTCTTGTTTTAAGGCAAATCAGCGTTTTAAAGATAGCCGTAGAGGTAGGGTTAGTTGTGGGAATTACTGCGCCAACAACGCCGATAGGTTCTGCAATACGGGTATATCCGTAAGCTTTGTCTTCCTCGATAACACCGCAAGTTTTGGTATCTTTATAGGCATTATAGATATACTCTGCCGCATAGTGATTTTTGATGACTTTATCTTCAACTATGCCCATACCGGTTTCTTCAACAGCCATTTTTGCAAGTCTGATACGCTCGTTATTAGCAGCCAAAGCAGCGGACTTAAAAATAAAATCAACTTGCTCCTGAGTATACTCTGCAAATTTTTTCTGAGCTTCGCGAACTTGCGCAAGCTTTGCTTCAAAGCTTTCAACGCTGTCAACAATCGCATATTGATTTTCGCTCATATATAACTCTCCTGACTTCTGTTAAATTTACCATAAAAAAAATCTTTTTTATGCACTATAATTACTATATCATATTATAAGTTTGTTTTCAATAAAAAAAAGAAATTCTTCAAAAAAATTCGCATTTTAACATTTTTTAATCAACTTTAAAAATTGTATTGTTCATAAAACAACAAACCGCCGCGGCATAAAAAGTCTGCGGCAGTTTGTTATTTTATCAAATGAAGATTAAACTTCCGTGGCAATCATATGTTCGATAGTTTCTCTTTGAATTACAACGAAATCCTCTTTATTCTTAATCATAACAACAGCAGGCTTAGGGACTTTATTATAATGAGATGCCATTGCATAATTATAAGCTCCGGTGGTAAGAACTGCAATTATGTCGTTTCTTTTCGGCTTAGGCATCATAACATCTTCCTGAATGATATCTCCGCTTTCGCAGCAGCGTCCGGCAACAGTGCAGCAGTAGTCGTTAGCTTCGTTCATTCGATTTGCAAGGACTACCGTATAAGGCGACTGATAAAGAGTAAACCTCGGATTGTCCGTCATGCCGCCGTCAATGGAAATATAGTTCTTCAAGCCTGTTATTTCTTTCAGATATCCGGCTGTATAAAGAGTAAGACCTGCGTCTGCAACAATGCTTCTGCCGGGTTCCATTAAGATTTTAGGCAACGAAAGATTATATTCCGAACAAAGTTCCTTGAGCAAATCGGCAATTTTCTTAATATTTGCGGCATAATCTATTTCAGGGTCTTGCTCGGTATATCTCACGCCCATACCGCCGCCGAGATTAAGTTCTTTAGCCGTATAGCCGTACATTTTTTGAACGTCAGCTATAAATTTCATCATAATTTTTGCGGCGTCGCAGAAAGGCTCGTGTTCAAAAATCTGAGAACCAATATGGCAGTGATAACCCATAAGCTCAATATTGCTTAAAGCGAGAGTTTTTTCCACAAGCTCGTAAGCCTGCTTAGTTTCGATAGCAACGCCGAACTTAGAATCCACGCTTCCGGTAGAGATTTTCTTGTGAGTATGCGGGTCAATACCGGGGGTAATTCTTAAAAGGACTTTTTGCGTTAAGCCCATTGATTTAGCTATGTCGTTAATAACGGAAACTTCCTCAATGCTGTCGCATACAAAATGTCCGACTTTGCTTTCCATTGCGAAACGAATTTCATCGTCTGTTTTGCTGTTTCCGTGAAAGTAAGCCTTTTCCATAGGGAAACCGGCTTTGACGGCTGTATAAATTTCCCCGGCTGAAACGCAGTCAATGCCGATATTTTCGCTGTCTGCAATTTTGTAAATATACTTAAAGCTTAAAGCCTTGCTTGCGAAAAGGGGCATAGAATCGGGGGTAAAATTTTCCTGCATAGCGTTGCGGTAAATCGAACACTTCTCACGGATTTTAGCTTCGTCCATGAGCATAAGGGGAGTACCGTATTTTTTCGCCATTGTAACAGTGTCAATTCCTGCGAACATTAAATGTCCGCATTCGTTGACGGATAAATTATTGCAAATCATCATATTTTCAACATCCTTTAAAGTAGGTTATACTTCAAGACCAAGCTTTCTCATTTCGTTATAGAGAACTTCTGCATGCTGTTCTTCCATTGGAGTAAGCGGAAGTCTTACGTAATTTTCACAGAATCCGAGCTTTGCCATTGCAGCCTTAGCCGGAATGGGGTTAACTTCGGAGAACAGAGCGTTGATAAGGGGCAAATACTTATACTGCATTGCTGCGCTGCCTTTAACATCGCCGTCAAAGAAGCGGTGACACATTTCCGAAGTTTCCTTTGGAAATACGTTTGAAAGAACGGAAATAACTCCGCTGCCGCCCAAAGAGAGCAAAGGCACAATTTGGTCGTCATTGCCGCTGTACATATCAATCTTATCTCCGACAAGCGACATGATTTTAACGCACTGGGAAATATTGCCGCTTGCCTCTTTAACTGCTGCAATCTTAGGATTTTCGGCAAGCTTTACAAAAGTTTCGGGAGCAATATTAACTCCCGTGCGTGACGGAATGTTATAAAGAATAAGCGGCTTAGTGCTTGCGTCCGCAATGGTGTTGAACATCTTAACAAGTCCGTTTTGAGTAGCCTTATTGTAATACGGGGTTACAACTAAGCAAGCGTCGGCGCCAACTTCGCAGGCAAACTTAGTCAAATCTACGGCGTAAGCGGTGTCGTTCGCTCCTGTTCCGGCAATCATGGGAACTCTTCCGTTGATTCTCTCGGCAGCAAATTTAATAGCCTCTCTGTGTTCCGCATCGGAAAGAGTTGAAGCTTCGCCGGTTGTGCCGCAGATAACAAGAGCGTCTATGCCCTGCTCAATCTGCCAGTCGATAAGTCTTCCGAAATTTTCGAAATCAATACCGTTTTGATTTAACGGCGTAACGAGAGCCGTTGCAGCTCCCTTAAAAATATTCTGCTTTGACATAATAAAAAAACTCCTTTTGAAATAATACGGAATAAAATACTCCGTTATGTTTTGTAAATTGGCGGACAAATTCCTGCAACAAAAAAAGCCGATATACATCGGCTATCAAAATCACTCAAAACATATTCCTCGGGTTAGTTTATCATAATTAAGATAGCACTCCGCATTTGCGACAGTAAAACGAATATTGTTCGTTTTCCCAGAAACTGCTTTCGCCTCGCAGATCTTCGGCAGCTGCCCCTTTCCCATGCCAGCCGTAACTTTGCGAAAGTCATAGACTGACGGTACTGATAACATCTGCACCTCTATCATTATTACAGTAACTTAATGATAACACTATTTTCGACATCTGTCAATAGAAATACAACTGTTTTTTTCGCCGCTGTTACAGAATATGTTAAAATAAAAAAAGTTGACATTTAAATTTAAAAACTTTCAAAAAAAATCCCGGTAATAAAATACCGGGACATAATTAAGAATCAGCAATGGCTTTGATGAGAATTAGAATTTGTCTGCTGTTGATTTCTTACTCTGAAAGACTCGCAGTCTACGCATTGAGTTACCGTAGGATTTGCCTCGTGAGTACCGATACTAACGCAGTCAAGAGAGCAGTAATTTTCGCCGCCGCAATGATTTGCACACTTATCAACGGAACATCTGATACTGTGATTTGCTTTTGTGTTCATAAGATCTTACTTCCTTTATCTATGAAATCAGCATCGCTGCTGTAATAATATTATTGTCATTGGAAAGCGATTTTATACAAATAAAATTTAAAATTTAAAAACAAAAAATTTTCGTTTGCTCGCCCCCAAAAAGGCGAAGCAGACGAAAATCATTTTTTAGTCATATTTCTTGGAGTGACTGCAAGCGTCTGTATGACGCTTGCATCACTCCTTGTTTTATTGTTTATATTGCTTAGTTGTGGTCGGCTTGTCGGTCGTTTTTCGTCCAACCTCATTTCCAATTTAAAGCGTGGTAGTCCTTGGAAATTTAATATTTTTCCATGATTTCAAATTGCATTGACCATATTCGTTATAACCCGTAGCCACAACTGTACCGTTCCACTTTAAGCCGACAGTACAGCGGTAATATGTATATATTTCCATAATATTTTCCCAATTTTCAACATTGCACTGTCCAAACTCATTATTGCCCGTTGCTACGACTGTGCCGTCCGATCTAAGACCGACAGTATGGTCTGTGCTTGCTGAAATTGCCGTAATATTTCGCCAGTCTTTAACATTGCACTGACCGTCTTTATTGCTGCCGACAGCACGAACACGCCCTGACGTAAGCAATCCGACTGTATGAACAGCACTTGTAGAAACGGCGCACAAATCTCTCCATGTATGCAAATCGCATTGTCCGCTTTCGTTATCGCCTGTCGCAACGGCTGTTCCGTCTGCCTTTAGTCCTACAGTATGTCTTCGGCTCGTAGAAACCGCAATAATATTTGACCACGGGCTGACCATACACTGACCGTAGGAATTATCTCCGCTTGCAACCAGCATTCCGTCCGCTCGCAGTCCTATAGCGTGAGAGGGACCCACCGCAACGGCGACAATGTTTCTCCAGTCCTTAACATTGCATTGACCTTTTGTATTATCTCCTATTGCGTAAACAGTTCCGTTGGCTCGAAGTCCCATTGTGAAATTTTCACCCGTATAAATTGCGAGAACATTCTGCCAGTCCTGAGTGTTGCACTCTCCGAAAGCGTTGCTTCCGGCGGAGATAACAGTACCGTCAGACATCAAACCGACTGCATGTCTTGCCAAAGAATGATAATTTCCCAAAGAGATAGAGGTTATATTTTCCCAGCTTTTTATGGCGGCAACATCGCTTTTAAGTTCTTTTTTCATCTCGTCCATTTGCTTGCCAAACTCGATTTTATCACGGGAAATCTGAGCAAACGGGTATATCCTTACTCCGCCCGACATGATAATTTCCCCGTTAAGCTTAATGCCCATAATATAAAGAAAATTAATCGCTATACTCTGAGTCTTAGTCGTTATAGGCAGAGGGAAAACACCGTCGGGAGCAGGCTCAGGCTCATTGTTCGGAATATAAACATTGGCATAAGGGCTTTGATTATAACTTTGCTGATTGTAATAAGTTCCTGCTTTTTGGTTTTGGAAGCCGGCGTTTCCGTTCTGCGGCATAACATATTGTTTGGAGTTATAACCGTCCATTTCATAATTGGACGAGAACTGCAAAACAGAGCTTGCGTCCTCATACTCTTCCAATTTATATATAAAGCCGTCAATGGTTTTGCAGCGTCTTGTATAATCCGGGTCAAGAGCATATTCCAAAGCCGAAACAACATGCGGCGGCACTTGATAAACCGTACGCATATATTGAAGCTGAGGGAAATTATCATAGACATTCATACTGGTTGCTTCGGGCGGAATATCGCCTGTCAAAGCGTTGTAAATCGTTGCCGCCAAAGAGTAAACGTCGGTGTACGTGCCGTCCGTTTCCTCAGCCGTTTTCTGTTCGGGCGGAGAAAAACCCGGCGTAAATGCCGAATCCACTATGAAGCTTTGAGCTGTTCGGGCAAGACCGAAATCAATCAGAACAAACTCTTCCATATGCTCATGGATTCGCCTTATCATAATATTTTGAGGTTTAATGTCACGGTGTAAAAGACCTTCGCGGTGAAGAGATGCCAAACAAAGCATCAAGGGCTTCATTTTTTCGTACAAATCGCCCCATGTATAATGTCCTATAGCAACTATTCTGTCATGCAGAGTTTTTCCGTTTATATATTCAGTGATTATATAAGATGTTCTGTTTTCAAAAAGATAGTCGTAAACCTTGACTATATTGCTGTATTTTTCACCTTTTGAAAGGCTAAGGCATTCTTTTTGCGTTTTATAGGCAATCTCTTCAATAGAAACCTCGTCTATATCGAAATTAACAGCCAACGGGTACTCGTTGTATGGGTCGGTGCAGTCACGATAAAACACGCCGCTGTAAAAAGTTTCTTTTATAACGACCTTTTTGTCAAGCTTCATATCACGTCCGATGTACGTAATACCAAAACCGCCTGTGCCTATGCTTCTGCCTACAAGATATCTGCCTTCATTTAAATAAGTTCCGGCAGGCAGTTCATACGGCTCGGAGTAATGAACATCAAATTGCTTTCCGCACTTTGGACAGTATATTTGAGAAGGATCCTCAATTTGTGCCATACAGTGATAGCAATAATACATTTTTGTCATCGTCCTTTAATTTTGCTAAGAAAAAATTATAATATATACAGCTCCGTACCGTTGGCAGCTGTTGTTAAACAGGAGAAAAATTCCTTGAGAAATCTTTAACAATTTAATAATCCAAACTGTCAATATGGCATACTAAGCGGATTTACCGCTCCGTTTTCGTCAATTTCGTCCTGACCTATATATTTAAGAGCAAAACCGCAGCCGTTAATTACGCAGTCGGACGGATTGTCCGCAATATGTACGTCTATTTTGAGCTGTTCGCTCAGGAACTTATCCATACCCGACAGCAGAGAGCCTCCCCCCGTCATTACAATACCGTCTTTATATATATCCCCTACCAATTCGGGAGGAGTTTCCTCAAGTACGTCCTGAACTTGAGCGGCAATAAGCATTGCTGTTTCGGAAAGCACCCCGCACAATTCCGTATTTGTAAGCTCTACAGCCTGCGGCAAACCCGTAACGGTATTTCTGCCCTTTACGACAAACTTTTTTTCTTCCTCGGGTTTAATGACAGTGCCTATGGCAAACTTCGTTTTCTGAGAAGTCACTCTTCCAATGATAAGATTATACTTTCTGCGGACATACTTTGCTATTTCATCGTCAAAGCTGCCCCCGGCAACTTTCATTGAACGTGATACGGACATATCGCCCAATGAAATTACGGCTATGTCGGTAGTACCGCCGCCAATATCAAGATCCCCGTAAGGGCGCAGCAGCTTCCCGCAGGGGCCGAGGTCGAGGGCGATAAACTTTTCCTGCCCTCCCGTGCTCTGCTCCCGCGCCTTTTCCGCGTTT
>CACWIU010000073.1 GCA_902761025.1 uncultured Ruminococcus sp.
CCTTTCCCCTTAACGGTTGCGACTACCTGAACAGCATTGCGGTCAAACTTGTTATCGCTCTCGTGTACAAGCTGAATGCTGATGTCCTCAGCCTTGTATCTTTTGAGGTGTTCCAAGGCTCTCTGTCTGTTGCCCTTAGTTACTCCCGATACTCTAATCTTTACCTGCTCCAGCTTAACAAGAACCCATGCTTTTACAAATGCAGCGGCTTTGTTGTAACCCTCTTTTACAAGGTTATTAGCCATTCTGCAAACTTTCGCTCTGATTTTGTTCGTTACTTTCATTTTGAACGCTCCTTTCTAAAAACTGATAATCGGTTGTTTCATCTCTCAGCCACATCATGTGAATGTATCTGTATACACGCTTTATGATGTCCTCATTATTAAGCTTGTTCAGAAGTTCTGCTGCGTACTTCTTGTACTCTTCGGGTGTCAACGTATTCACGTCCTTTCTTTGTTCTCGGTTTAGGTGTGTTTCCTTAACCTGTTGTATATATTATACACTGTTTTTGATGTAATTTCAATTGTTGAAATCACCAAAGATTACATTTATTTTTGTGTATTTTTTTCATTGAAATCAGTGTAAAATTGTGTTATACTATAATTGGGCAATAAGGGGCATATATACTGAACTTCCCAGAAAGGAGCTAACTAATGCCAGTACTTTACAAAATTGATATTATATCAGCTTTAAAAGAAGCAGGATATAACACAAACACTATTCGAAAAAACAAATTACTTTCCGAGGGTACTCTTCAAAGTCTAAGGAATGGTAAATACATATCGTTAGATGCTGTTTCTAAAATATGTAAATTACTAAACTGTCAGCCGGGCGACATTTTAGAGTATTCCGAAGATACAGCAGTAGAATAATATCCACAGGGGGGTAGAGCTGTTAGGCTTTGCTCCTTTTTTCTTTTTGGCAGCGGCTCAAACTTCAAAAAGGGGGAAAGTGGGGGAATTGGGGAAAATGGGGGGGTGTTTTGTAGAGTTTCCCATTATATTCTCTACGTATATAGAAAAAATTTTTATTTATATATATAATAGAGAGGTCTACAAACCCACCCCCATTTTTCCCTTTTTCCCCTTTTTGGCTTCCCCCAGTGTGGACATCTCACTTAACAAAGCGGATAACCTTGTTTTGAATTCAATGCCTATTCCTTGTTTGAATTTGCGATATTTATGTGTAACACCTCCGCTCCGTTCGGTTGAATTTTCTATTGCAAAATTCTAAATATTATTTTGTTGTAACAGCCTAAAGAAAAACAGCCCCATACATAGCCAATAAACGGCTTGTGTGGGGTTTTTGGTGCTTAATAGGGATAAGTGTACCTTTAACGAAAAAAGACGAATACAGAGCGTTCTACGGCTTTTATTATCGCTGTCCGAATCTCAGACGGCGTTCAAAGTGTAGTATTTTGTAGCCTAAGAAAAATAAAAAATCTGAGGTTTTATGAAGTTCTCCACAGTTTGAACACATCGAACACTTCCGGAGCTTAAAGAGGGTTCGTCCGTTTTCCGGACGTAGTTCAAGCTTGTGGCTGAAATTTTAGCAGCGAAATATAATACCTCAGCCTTTCTAAGCATAATTTTTTAATACGCTATAATACCTCAGCCTTTCTAAGCATAATTTTTTAATACGCTCAAATTTGAGCATAACCTAACATTTGAAAACTTGTCTTTTTAACCATAGCAAAACATAATAGTTTTAAAATATATACTTAAATATAATAATTAAACAGATAAGTAGAGAAAACTAGAGTTTTAATATTTGTGTGTCCAAAATTGGACTGATTGAATGTTGAGAAATGTTGAGATTTTCAAATATCAGGAAAAACGGACAGCACAAATTTGTGCTGTCCTAATGTTGGTAAATGTTGGAATATTCTCAAAGTAGGTTTTTGTAGGTGTTGAAAATTGGTTTTTCTTGGTTTCTTAGAAGTAAATAATAGCAGCGGTTATAATTTTCGCTGTTGCATTTATCTATGAGGTACGTCAAACGTCCCTCAACTTTTATATCTGCCCATTATTGCAGCGGTATGAATTAAAGTCATACCCTTTATAGTGGATTTTAGCCCCAAAATACCGCCTTAGCAACGCAGTTTAAACGTGTTATGACCTTGTAGATTTCAATATCATCATACCTATAAGCCTGTTCACACGCTCCCACAGCTCCGTATAAAGCTATGTATGCCCTTGTTGAATAAGTACAGCTAATTCTTCATTACTCATTGACCGCACTCCCGAAAAGCGTTATAATAGTAGTATAAAGTAGTAATCCTGTGACTGCTCTGCTTATCGGTGGGGCGGTCTTTTATTATATTGTGCAGCGGTTATTACAACCGTTATAAATCGTTATATTTCCGAATTATAAAGTTCGTAAAGCTCAATAACTCCGGCATAACCTTTAGGCGGAAGTTTGCCGTCTGTAAGGTCTTGCAGTTCATCAACAGACAAATCACAATCCGCAAATACAATTCGTGTAGGTTTACAGCCCTGAAAAATTAACTTATGTCTTAAATACTCTGCAAGGTTCTTTCTTCTCTCGTCCTCAGAGTAGCTATTATTAGGTACTCCGAAAATCGCAAAACACTGATGATAGTCTTGTCCGTCTGCATTCTTGTAATCTACAATAAATTTATCTGTTACCGCTGCTGTATTTGTATTAAAATTAGTTCTCATTAAATATATGTTCCTTTCTATGTTGTCCACAGGGGGGGCTTTTTAATTTCGGGAAAAATAGGGAAAACGGGAAAAATGGGGGTAGGTTTGCAGACTTCTCTATTATATATATAAATTAAAAATTTTTCTATATACGTAGAGAGTATAATGGGAAACTCTACAAAACACCCCTTAAACTTCCCTAATTCCCTAAAAATCCCGAATTTCAATAATTTGGTATTATGTTTTTCTCTCCTGTGTAGTCATATCCCGCTCTTATAGACCCTTTGACCGCTGCCTGTTTATTATAAGTGATAATCTCTACACCATGCTTTTGCATTTCTTCCTTGAAAAGCTTAAGCCCTAAAGCCTTAGCACCTACAACACTGCACCAGCTTTCATAATCTGCACGAATAGCCTTCACTGTGGTTTTCTTTGTGTGGCAGTTACCGTTAGGGTCAAGAATAAGCCTATCATCAATATACTGCTGTATGTAGTCATTGTCGTACTGATATTTATCCGTCAATGCTTTCATTTCCTCTGTAACACCTAAGCCTACCAAACTATAAGCCTTGTACCCCTCTAACAGCCAATTCAAAACAGCACTCTTGGCAGTTTCACCTTGCAGCTTATCCTTTAAATGTTTGTCCTGTTCCTCTTCGGAGAAGTGATGTTTAAAAGGTATTATTTTTAAACGATTGCTTTCAAATATGCTGTTATCTGCCACAGTTGGCATACTGTTAGCTGTTATAAATAGCTTAAATACAGGCTTAAAAACCAGAGGTGAGCCGTAGAGCGGTCGGGCAGTAATAGGGTCGCTGCCTGTAAGCTGCTTAATCAGTGCCTCGTTGAAACAACTGCCCTTATCCGGTTCGTTACAAGATACAAAACGCACCCCTTGAAGTCTTGCAACATCGGGTGTTGCTCGGCTGCCGTCCTTGCTGCCTGTTCTTGCAATCGTATCAAATGAAATGTTTGTACCGTAATCGCCGAATATATCTTCTATCGCTCCAAACAGCGTTCCTTTGCCGTTACGGGTTGTTTCCCCCAATGCCACAAAGAAACATTCCTCGTTTGCTTTTCCTTGCATTGAATAGCCTAAAGCCCTTTGTAAAGCTCCTGCAAGCTCTGTACTGCCCTCTGTAACCTCAGATATAAACTGATTAAATCTCTCATATTTAGTCTGTGGGTTGTACAAAACATTCGCCGATTTACTTATGTAATCAGTTGGGCTGTGCGGTTCAAGTTTCCCTGTCAAAAGGTTGATTGTTCCGTTTTTTACATTGAATAAATATGGTTGTCTATCAAAATCGGTTGATTTCTTTTTCAGAATTTTCTTTACATCTGTCAATAAGTGACCACGTTTGCCGGTATACGAAAGACTTGAATAAAAATCTCTGTACATCTTGTTAACTCTCTCAGTTTCTTTTTCTTCATCAGTCCAGTCATCGGGCACGCCTTCGGGTTTAGGCGGTATAATTGCCTGTACAGCTCTGACAAACTTCATTAATACATTTCCTGCTTCAAGTGCTTCGGGGCTGTCATCACGCCACTTTATGCCGTCATATACCCTAAATAATTTAGGCTCGGAAACATAGCAAACAAAGCTTTTTACCATATCTGAAAAGAATTCCGCTGCTCCGATATCATCAGCTTTATACTTCTTTATCAAATCAAAAGTTAATTCGGGTAGTTCTGTCTTTGTTTCCTGTGGCAGCGGCTCAGTATCGTGAATTGCTCTTATTGTTGTATTCCCTGTCGGTAAAAGCTCTTTGAAGTCCTCTACTGCCCTTGTACGGTTATAATTCGGGTCGTAAAACTCTTTACATTTTACTACAGCCTCGTTGATTGTAATTTCACCGTATGTATTAGTACCTCGTTTTTCGTCCCACTTCTCACGCATTAAACCGCTGTTTCTGAAAATTCGGTCTATCTGTTTAGTATCGCCGCTGCACCAAAAAGCTAAAATGTTACATAACGCTTGGTCGGCTCTGCTCTGGTCGTTTCCGTAGTCGGATAAATCGCCGCCGAGTAATGCCATAAACTTAGCTCCCTGCTTTGATTTACTTGCCTTTTCAATGACCTTGTCATCTGACAGAACGGTTGTATAGGTATCTTCCACAGGTTTGTTAGTAACAGTTTTCTCCTGTGGCTTTGGTGCGTATTTTTTGTATATTTCCGCTGCCTGTTGTTCTCTGTCACGTATCGGCTTAGGCTCTCCGAACACGTTGCCTGTTACGGTAAAATAACGCTTTTCTTGGTACATTTCCATTGAGGCAGCACCGCCTAAACAGCCGTTAAATTTCTTCTCCCATTCGCTGTGAAGACTGCCGTAATAATAGATATGTACGCCTGTACCGCTTGGGGAAAGCTCCGTATAGCTATCCATAGCCTGAATTATTTCAAATGCAGCGGTATTAACCTCGCCTGTATTCGGGTCTATGATGTGGTCTAAATCTATTCCGCAAATGCCTTTGCCCGTATTCTTATCAGGACGAAACACAAAGCCTACGCCCTCAATATTACCGCTTTTCCCTTTTACAGTTGCGGTCTTGCCTATAGAGTTTACGGCTATATCAAACTTATCCCATTGACTTGCGTGTGTAGAACTTGCTCCCGACAGAGTATGAACATCAACAGGTATTTTTGACATTCTCGGAGTGCCGTCCTCGTTCATATCTGCCTTACCGTCTTTAATAACAGGCGTTCGCATAAAGCCTACCCATTGCGGCAGCTGTTTCATTTCCACAGGGATATTTTTATACTTCTCTGTCAAAATCAATACTTATCACCGCCTTACAAAATCTTACGGATACCGTTTACAGTCTGACTTGTATCAGGCAGCGGTTCTGTACTCGGCAGGCGTTGCCTGTGCGGCTCGTTAAGGTAGGCTATTAAGCCGTCAAGATTAATCAGCCTTTTACAGCCACATTTCACTGTGGGAATTGCTCCCGACAATGCAAGGCGGCGAACAAAATACTTTGATACTGCTGTATTCGGGTCGAGTTCTTTCAATTCTCTGTAACACTCGTCAAGCGTTCTCATTCTCGGAAGGTATGTAATCTCTGCCATAAAATATTTCACTCCTTTTACGTAGCATAAGTTCCGCTAACCAATCGGCTATTGCCTACGGCTCTGCCTTTTGGAGCGTCACTTAATTTTAGGCTTGCACACAGCCCCCAGAATGTGTTACAATACTGGTAGGGCTGTGTATTCTTTTGTTGGTTTGCAGTCTTTGCCGTTGGCTTTCGTGGTGGTTAGTCAACGGCTTTTTTATTTCTGCGTTTTTGGGTACATTCCTCACAGTAAACAGTATGTCCGTAACAGCCAATGCCCTCTTCTGCAATTAAGTCTGCCCAATACATCAAATCAACCGCAAACTCCGTTCCGCATTCTCCACAACGGCAGAATACATTCTCATCAGTTATTTCCGCTTTAATCTCGCATTCGTTCGATATTCTTGTCTTTACAAAAAATAGTGAATCCATAATATATTAAACCTCGCTTTCTGTTCTCTCTTTCGCTATCTCGTCAATGATTACGAAAATCTGCTGCTTGTCGCTCTCGTTCAGCTCGTGTCTGAGCTTGCGACTGAAATTGCCGTCATTGATACCCAGCTTTTCGGCAATCTGCCAGAGCTTTACACCTCGCTCATAGGCTCTTGTTCTGACGTCGGTGTTTGCTGTCATCTTATCAGTCCTTTCTATAAAGTTTTGGGAACATCTCCCAACAACAACTATTATAACATAAATCGGGTGAAAAATCAACCTTATTATAAATATCAATTATAGTAACATAAAATTGTGTTTAGGTAATAAAAACGATGTTAAAAGTTTTATAAAGTGTTAAAAAAGCTCAAAAAGTGATACACATAGCCATAAAAAATGATTGTGCGTAAAATGTGAATAAATTGTAAATTTTAGCTATTGTTACTATTCAAATCAAACACTCTCGCCAAAAGCAGATTTATTTATCCTACAATTAATATTTATGTTGTTGTTGACAAATCAGCTATTTTATGATAAATTTAATATAACACCTTATAATGGAACGAGGTTTTATATTATGGATAATAATTTATTTTCAGAACGATTAAAGGAAGCACGTCTGACGGCAAAGCTGAAACAAACAGAGCTTGCAAAGCTGTCGGGTGTAACCGCTGCCACAATTTCAGCTTATGAAAGAGCGGATGACGGTAAAGGGAAAAATCCATCCTTAGAGAACGCTTTAAAACTTGCACAGGCGTTGAATGTTTCTCTTGACTGGCTGTGCGGTACAACTGTGAGTAATGAGAGAGTACAAGTAAGTGATTTTTTGAAAATGCTTGTCAAGCTTGATAAAGGAGGAATACCTCTTGCTCTGGATAATGTTGATCTATGGGAAGAGAAATGTAAAACAATTTTACCAAGAGCGAGAGACACCTACACTATTGATGATTATTTGGAAATGCAATCAATATGTGACGACCTGCACGAAGAGTATTCATTCCCTAACATTGCCGTAACATTCAATCATAGTATTATCACTAACTTTTTAACGGAGTGGACTAAGCTGCGTGACCTTTTTAACAGTCGTACGATTGATGAGGAACTTTACGACCTTTGGCTAAATCAGCAATACACGAAAGCAGATATTCGCCAAAAAGAAAATGAAAACTTTTATAATGACCTTATACATGTAAGTGGAGAAGGTGAAAACGATGTCAACAATTCAGAAGAGGAATAACGGTTACTTCATCTCTGTATCTTGTGGATATGACGTAAACGGCAAGCAGATACGCCGCACAATGACGTATAAGCCCGAACCGAATATGACCGCAAAGCAGATTGAAAAAGAAGTGCAGCGGCAGGCAGTTCTATTTGAAGAGAAATGCAAAAGCGGTAACAATTTAGACAGTAATATTAAATTCGCCGCCTTTGCGGAGCTGTGGTTTGCTGACCGTAAAAAGGATTTACGCCCAAAAACATATGCTCGTTACTTGTCAATGCTCCCACGAATTAATGCCGCTATTGGACATCTTCGCCTTGACCGTATTCAACCGCTGCACCTTAGACAGTTTTATGATAATCTTTCCGAGGGCGGCATACGTCAAGATACAAAATACAAGTGCAATATTGATGTATCGAAGTATCTGAAAGATAATAAGCTTTCTGGGGCAAAGCTTTCAAGACAAAGCGGTTTATCAACTTCCACAGTAACAGCCTTGAAAAAGGGTAACAATGTTACTTATGAATCGGCTGTAAAGCTGTCTGAGTATATGAACCAGCCGTTAGACACTCTTTTCACTTCTGTGGGCAGCGGTAAACCATTAGCACCAAAGACAGTATTACATCATCACCGATTAATTTCTTCTATCCTTAGTACGGCGGTTGAATGGGGAGTACTGTTCTCTAATCCTTGCGAACGGACAAAGCCGCCAAAGGTTGAGAATAAGGACCCGAAATATTTAGATGAAGTACAAGCCGCTGCATTACTTGATTTACTCGAATCAGAGGATACACAAAACAAAATGATGATACGATTGTTACTGTTCACTGGTTTACGCCGAGGTGAATTACTGGGGCTTGAATGGCAGGATATTAACTTTGATAATAATACTGTGCAAATACGCCGAAGTTCTCAATATCTGCCCGACAGAGGAATATATGAAGACGGTGTTAAAAATGACACGTCCGACAGGGTTATGAAAATTTCTCCGAGTGCTGTAGAGGATTTAAAAATATGGAGAGTATGGCAGAGGGAACACGCTTTTGAAATGGGTGACAGGTGGCACAGCTCCGACAGACTGTTTACAACTGATGAGGGCTTACCGCTGCACCCTGATGTACTTACAAGTTGGTTTACAGACTTCGTAAAGGCTCACAGTGACGTTCTGCCTCCGATTACTATTCATTCACTCAGACACACAAACGCTACTTTACAAATTGCAGCTGGTGTTCCGCTCACTACTGTCGCAAAGCGTTTAGGACACGCCAATACAGTAACTACAAGCAAGATATATGCTCACGCTATCAAGTCGGCTGATGAGGCGGCAGCGGAAACACTGGATAACCTACTTACACCGGGCAAGAATAAAAAAGCAGGATAAAGAAAAAGGCTATATGCTCCCGAAATAATAGGAACATATAGCCTTTGATTATGTTAAGAAATGTTAAAGAATTGCTGTTTTACCGCTGCTGTAAACATCATTTTAGAGAAACAAACATCAAATAAACATCAAGCCGCATATTTTTGATGTTCAGAATAAAAAGAAAAACAGCTCAAACCTACTGTTCAAGCCGTTTTTAGCTGTCAGCGGCGACCCGCCGTGGTTGCGGAGGCAGGATTTGAACCTACGACCTTCGGGTTATGAGCCCGACGAGCTACCAAACTTACCCTCAACATTTACATATTATATCACGCTTTATTATTATTGTCAATGTTTTTTTTTTGCTTTTTTACGATATAATCAAAGTATGTTTCTATTGCATAATTTAATATATCATGTAAATATAATTTTATAAATAAAATTAAAATTTTCTCAAAATCTATTGACAAATATCGCTGCTTTTGATATCATAAGTATGCAAAGTGTGTTTTGTATTACTATTCAGAAAGGATGATGATAAAATGGGAAAAGAAGAAGGTAAATATGCGTGGACTGTCACTGTAGGCACCAAAGGTCAAATCGTCCTCCCAAAAGAAGCAAGAGATTTATTTAATATCAACCCCGGCGATACGCTGATTATTTTGGGAGATGTTGAAAGAGGTATTGCCATACCTCCGCAAAATCAATTTTCCGACTTCTTCGGCGAAATTTTCGGTAAAAAATAAGGAAGTGCTTTTATGCCAAAAATATTCGGAATGCCTTTGCTCGGCTTTATTCAAATGCTCCTTGGAGCTGCTGTTGTCCTCTTTTTTCTTCTAAGTTATCTGACAAAACACAAGAAAAACAAAAAGGACGAGTATATCATAAGCAATGTTCATATCATAATCGGTGACGGAACTGAAAAATTCGGGCAATATGTTTATATCAAAAAAGGATTGATAACAGAAATCTCTGACCAGCCCATTCAAAAGAAAAATGTTTTGACAATAGACGGCTCCGGCAAAACTCTTATGCCTGGACTAATTGACTGCCACATACATATTCAAGGCGGTTTCAGCTGTCATAATGAAGATGAGAGCGACGCATTTTTAAATGAAAAAATGCCTCAAATCTTTAAAGATTCCGTTATCCCCTACGGCATAACGACAATTAAAGACCTTGACGCTCCAAAACACTTTATATATAAACTTCGTGATAAACTTAAATCAGGCGAAATAATCGGCCCCGAACTTTTCGTTGTAGGTCCCAACTTCACTCACCCTAACGGTCACCCCTCTGTCACTCTCGGCTCAAACAGCGACTGGGCAAAAAAAGAAATGTCTATTGAAGTAACTTCCCCCGAACAGGTTTCTGCCGGCATTAAGGAACTCAAAGATTCCGGCGTGGATTTTTTGAAGTTCACATACCAAGGCGGCGACTATTGGTATTTTGACAAGAAGCTTAACATAACTAAAATAGACAAAAATCTTATGCGGCAGATTATTACAGAGGGCAAGCAAAACGGACTCAACTCGACTGCTCATGTTTTTTATTACGATGATGTCAAAGAACTGCTTGAAGCCGGCATTTACGGCATTGAACACGGCATACTTGACAGGGATATCCAGCCCGATGACCCTATTGTTGAGCTTTGGAAAAAATCAGGAACAAGATTTATTCCCACTGTCAACGCTATGACTTACGAAAAAGAACCTACAAGAATGATACACAGCAAGCATAATTTAAAAGTTCTTTTCGACGCCGGCATACCTATTGCAATGGGTACCGACAATATGTTTGAATCTATGGACGGCACAGCCGAACACAAAGAACTTGAATATTATGTCGAAGCCGGTTTGACCCCTATGCAGGCTATCACCCTCGCAACAAAGAACGGTGCGGAACATCTCGGCATTGCCGACAGAAAAGGCTTGGTAAAGACCGGATTGGAAGCCGACTTGATTTTACTTGACCAGAATCCTGCCGAAAATATATCCAACATTCAATTCATTGACAAAGTATTCATTAGGGGCAAACTTGTATTTTCTCAAAAGCCGATACAATCTTACGACATACCCGAATACAATTACCCCGATAATTTAGTATCAGCCGAATACGTAAACGCCGAAGAAAATCAAAGCCGCACAATTAATTACGAATCATTCGCACAAGACAAAACTGTAAAAATTGTTACGTATAAGAATGATGAAAAATGGGCTGAAGAGAGTTTTCAGGTTGAATCGAATCTTTCCGCTTGTAAGTGGCATTGTGTCCGCACTTCCGACAATACAAACTTAACCGCCGAAAGCAAAGACGGAAAAATTATCCTCAGCGGCTCTTTTAAGGGCAAACAGCAGAACAAAACCTTTAACCTGAGCGACGGTCTATGGTATCAAATGATGGACATGAATATGTCGGCATTCGTAAAATCTGAGCTTAACGAAATATTGTTCTATTCCATTGGAACGGGAAACAACCGAGGAGCTATGTCACTTGGAGAATTTCAAGCCCAAAAGATTGGCACTGAAACTGTCACTATTGACGGCAAAGACTTTCT
>CACWIU010000074.1 GCA_902761025.1 uncultured Ruminococcus sp.
TTTATTGTATTAGTTTTTTTATTTGCGTTTGGCGGAGCGGGTTATTACTATCTTATGCCTAAGATTTCCGAAACGGTGAGCGGAGAAAATGACGTAGTATATGTTTCCAAAATCAAATATATTGCGGCAGGCTCTCAGGTTAACCGTTACAGCGGAGTTATAGAAACGCAGGAGCTTGTAAAAATTGACTCCGACGCCGAAAAGAAAATAAAGACAACATTTGTCAAAGAGGGCGACCAAGTAAAAGCAGGCGACAAGCTGTTTGAATACGATGTAGACGAAATGCAGCTGCAGACAGAACAAAATAAGCTTGATATTGCTGAATATGAAACCGAGATAAAAGGCTATAAAGAACAAATCGAGTCTTTGGAGAAAGAAAAGAAAAGCGTTTCGAATAATAAGCAGCTTTCTTTGACAAACCAAATTGAGAAAGCCAAGCTTGATCTTCAGAAAACGGAGTACAGAAAGCAGTCGCTTGAAAAAGACAACACAAAGCTTGAAAATTCCATAAAAAATTCAATAGTTACTTCAAGTACCACGGGTACCGTTCGGTCTGTAAACGACCCAACGGCAGGCGGTTATATTACTATTGCGTCTAATGGAGATTATCGCATAAAAACAATGGTAAGCGAAGAAAATATAGGCGAATTTTCAGAAAGTCAGGATATGATTATTCGCTCAAGAGTAAACGATGATTTAATATGGCACGGCAAAGTAACGTCTATCGATACTTCTAAGCCAACGTCAGGCAGCGAGGAGTACGGCGGAACAACAACCACCAAGTACCCCGTATATGTTTCTATTGAGAGCCCCGAGGGCTTAATGGTTGGACAGCATGTCACAGTTGAAATTGACGACGGTCTTTCCGAAGAAGTTAAAGAGGGAGTATGGCTCTACCAGTTTTATATAATGGATTTGGACAGCGACCCGTATGTATGGGCAGAAACACCCGAGCATACTATAGAAAAGCGTCATGTCACGATAGGCGAAACAGACGAAACAACAATGCAGTGCGAGATAAAGTCGGGACTTACGGAAGAAGATTACGTTGCGTTCCCCCAAGGCAGAGTTGCGGAAGGCATGAAAACGACTTATAACGCTTTGGACATAGATTATACTCAAATGGACGGTATGTCGGGCGAAATGGGAGAAATGGGCGAATTTGCCGAAGAAATGCCCGAGATGACGGCGGCAGACTAAAGGGGGCGTTTGTGTGATTCTTCAGCTTAACGGAATTTACAAAAATTACATGACGGGCAGTATGGAAGTCCCGGTGTTAAAGGACATAAATTTATCTGTAGAAGAGGGAGATTATCTTGCGATTATGGGACCTTCGGGTTCGGGAAAATCGACCCTTATGAATATAATCGGCTGTTTGGACAGACCGACTTCGGGGCAGTATCTTTTTGACGGAATTGACATTGCCAGACAGAATGACAGTTCGCTTTCGGACATACGCAATAAAGGCATAGGATTTGTCTTTCAAAATTTCAATCTGCTTCCGAGGCAGTCCGCATTGGAGAACGTAGAACTTCCGCTGCTTTTTGCCGGAATACGCAAGAGGAAAAGAAGAAAAATCGCAATGGAAGCATTGGAGAAAGTGGGACTTTCCGACAGAATGAGTTTTTTGCCGACGCAGCTTTCGGGCGGACAAAAGCAGAGAGTAGCCATTGCGAGAGCGATTGCCAACAAGCCGAAAATTTTACTTGCGGACGAGCCTACGGGAGCATTGGATTCAAGGTCGGGCGATCAGGTTATGGAGCTTTTTTCACAGCTGAACGAAGAGGGCATGACTATTGTTATGATTACTCATGAAAAAGCGATTGCGGACTGCGCCAACAAAATAGTTGTAATTTATGACGGCGAGCTTTGTTCCGTGGGTGAATTTGAGAGCATACAAAATTCACGCAGGCATATATGGGGAGGGCAGGATAATGAGTAAATTTAAAGCGAGTTATATTATTCTTCCGATATTGTCAGTTGCGGTTGCAGCCGGGATTGTTTTGGGAGCAAAGGCAAAAGCGGAGAGTAAAGGAACGGCAAGAGTTGTTCCTGCGAGCGATGCCAATGAATCGAGTGTTTTGGCATTTGGCTATGATGATGCAGAGGACGGTTACTACGGAATTTTGAAAAAGGGAAGCGTTCAAAGCATTACGCTTAATCCCGAAATGAAAATACAGGACGTACTTGTAAAAAAGGGCGATACGGTAAAAAAGGGTGACAAAATTTTTACATACGATTTAAATTCGCTGAAAATAGAGTTGGCAGAATCTGAAAACGATGTAAAGACCACTGAAAACGAAATTAAAATAGCAGAAAACGAGCTTGAGGTTTTAAAGAAACTCCAGCCTTCCGAAAATGCTCCCCAGACCGTAATCCCGAATGAACAGAACGAAGACGAGCCGCCGGAAGAAACGTTTGATATTCCCACTCCCGAGTCTTTGCCGAAATTTGAATATGAAAAGAAAATCACAGTTAAAAGCAAGCCTCTGAGCGGAAACGGTTCTTACGAAGACCCATTTGTATTTAATGTCGGCGAAGATACGATTGTAACCAAAGAATACTTAAAAACATTGGCAAAAGATGAGAAAAATCCCAAATTTGCAGTGTTTAACGTATGCGACCCAACGGGAAGAACAATGTTTTCAAGACTTGTTGACGGCAGTAAAATCGACTTGGAAAAAGTAAGCGACTGGAACGTATCGGACGGAGTTACGATTAATCCGTTGGGCGGTTATTCTTTTAACGGCGGTTCGGCAAGCTTTGCGGAGTTTATGATTAATTCAGCCGACGTATCGTCGGAAATTCCCGAGGATATGCCGCAGGGCGATATGGAATTGCCCGAAGATTTTGAAGACATTCCGACCGAGCAGTTCGAGCAGGAGCAGCCGGGTCAACTCAATCAAAATACTTTTAATCCCGATGACGAAATAACATTGGCAACTCACAATTATGTCTTTTCAAAAAACGAATTAAAAACAATGATTGAACAAAAAGAGAAAGACATAGAAAAGCTGAAAAGGCAAAAAGAGCAAGCGGCTCTTAATGTGAGAAAAGCAAACAAGGCTCTTGAAAGCGGAGCGGAAACAGCCAACATTGACGGTTCCGTCACATTTCTTGCTCAAGATAAGAATCATCTTTCCGAAACGGGAGCGTACGTTATAATCACAAGCAACAGCGGAATGAGCGTATCGTCTTCAATAGGAGAATTTTCATTGTCAGATATTTCAATCGGTCAAAAAATGACCGTAACAAATCACAGCGACGGAAGCGTTTGTATGGGCGAAGTAACGTCTATAAGCGACATACCGATAAAAAGCGAAACGATGACGGCTGAAAGCATGACGGAATCGTCTTACGAATTTGTTGTCACAGTAGACGAGGCTCTCAAACTTGACAACGAGAACAGCGGAGTTCAGATAAAGCCTGCAGTTGAAGAAAGCGACAGCAATTCGCTTATATTTTACACAATTTTCGTAAGATCCGAAGGCGGCAAATACTATATGCTTGTCGCTAACCAAGATAATGTTCTTGAAAAGAAATATGTCAAAGTTGGGCGTAAGATTTTCGGTTATTACATAGAAGTTCTCGACGGAATTTCCAAAGACGACAAAATAGCGGTTGCCTACGGAAAGAATCAGGAAGGCATGCCTGTCACAGACGGCGATTATGAAACCATAGTTTACGGCGCGGGCATTTTGGGAGGCTAATATGAATATAATAGAAAACATCAGACTTTCATTCAAGGGCATTATATCTCATAAACTTCGTTCCGTGCTGACAATGCTGGGAATAATAATCGGCATATCTTCAATTATAACCATAGTATCCATAATTCAGGGAGCCAGCATGAGTTTAAAAGATTCCTTTGTCGGAGGCGACAGCAATACGGTAATGCTGCAGCTTTACGATAAAGAGAACTCATGGGGCGGAGCGTACAACGCAAGCCTTAGCGGAACATTGCCCGGAATTAACCGCATACGAGAAGAAAGCGTAAGCGCCGTTACCTCTATTGAGGGAGTTGCCGCCGCATCTCCGGTATATTTCAAAGAAGATTCGATACAGGTAAAATATAACAACAAATCCGAGTACAGTTCTGCGTATGGAGTTGAAAAAGATTTTTTTGACGTAAAGAATTTAATTCTCATGTCGGGACGATTATTTATAGACCGAGATTACGAAAAAAAGAGCAATGTTATTATTATTTCTTCCGAGATTGCAAGCGAGTTTTTCCCGAATCAAGAAGCGGTAGGAAAGACATTGGTATTGGGCAGCGATTTATTTGTTGTGGTTGGCGTAGTAATGAAAGACGTTGACTACAGCGAAATCAATTCTATGAGCGATTATTTCACGAAATTAGGATTTTCCGCCGCAGAAATATATGTGCCTGAAACATCATGGAATTTAGTTGGCGGTTACGATGATATACAAAGCCTGATAATAAAAGTCGGAAATGTAGACGATATTGTCAAAATATCCAGTAAAGCGGCAGAAGTTCTCAATGCGGACATTTTGTCGGATAAGTACGAATACAAATCGGGTTCTTTATCGGAAGATACAAATTACATAGAAACAATAACAAAAATAGCGTCAATACTTTTAATCGGCATAGCGAGCATATCGCTTTTTGTAGGCGGAATAGGCGTAATGAATATAATGCTTGTGTCCGTAACGGAGCGAACAAAAGAAATAGGTCTAAAAAAGGCTTTGGGAGCGAAGAGAAAAGTAATATTGGCACAATTCCTTACAGAATCGGTGGTGCTTACGAGCTGCGGCGGCATTATAGGAGTTTTGTTGGGAGTAGGAGTAGCCTATTTAGTTTCGACCGTAACCGGAATGCCTATTGCCGTAAGCGGAACGGCGATAGCCGTATCCGTAGGTTTTTCAATGTTTGTGGGAATTGCGTTTGGTTTGCTCCCCTCGATAAAAGCCTCCAAACTCGACCCGATTGACGCCCTCCGCTACGAATGATTTAAATACGTGAAGCAAGTTTATTGTTTACAGGCAGTTTACGACCGACTTTGTCGTTGATGACGGCGAAGCCGGTCAAAGTTTTTGCCCCGCTTTTTTGTTTGTTACTATTCACACTCTAACCTAAGATAAAAATAGGAGAAAAACTCTAAAATAATCAAAAGTCTCAAATCTCGTAAAATCGAGGTTTTGGGGTATTTTAACATATTTGAAGGCGGTGTTTTTGATATGAAAATTAAATTCAAAAAATTGACGGCAGTGCTGCTCAGTTCGGTGATGTTAACAACAACTTTTCCTGCGTCAATGAGCGTTTCAGCAGACGAGCAAACAGCGGGCGTTGGCGTGCAGTCGGCAGATTTAGCCGAAAAGGAAAGTGTTAACAGCACACATGAGCAGGAAACTTCACCCGTAATTAAAGCTGGTGAGTGCGGAGAAAATGTAAAATATTCTTTACACCAAAACGGTAATTTTTACGTTTACGGCTCGGGCAAAATGTTTGACTATGATTATGCTTCGGATTTCCCATTTGACAGCAATGATACAATTAAGAAAGTTGTCATTGAACACGGCGTTACAAATATCGGAAAGTATGCTTTTCATGAATGGACAGGGCTTACAAGCATAACAATACCTGACAGCGTAACAAGTATTGAGGAAGGTGCTTTTGAGAAATGTACAGGACTTAAAAGCATTACAATACCTAACAGTGTAACGAATATTGGAAAAAGTGCTTTTTGGGAATGCATAGGACTGACAAGTATCACAATACCCGACAGTGTAAAGAGTATTGGAGAATTTGCTTTTAACGGCTGTACAGGACTGACAAGTATCACAATACCCAACAGTATAAAGAATTTTGAAGACGGTGCTTTTAACGGCTGTAAAGGACTGACGAGTATAACGATACCTGCCGGCACGGTGAGTATAGGAGCATATGCTTTTGGAGATTGTACCGGACTGAAAAGTGTCTATATAGAAAATGGTGTTCAGCAAATTAAAGCTCTTGCTTTTCAAGACTGTACAGGTCTGACAAATATCGAAATACCCGAAAGTGTGACCGATATCAATGAAAGCGTCTTTTTAGGCTGTATAGGACTGACAAGTATTAACGTAAGCGATTCAAATGCCGTTTACTCGTCTAAAGACGGTGTTTTATTTAATAAAGAGCAAACGGAGTTGATAAAGTGTCCGATTAACACGCAAGAAACATATACAATACCCGACAGTGTTACAACAATAGGCTCAAGTGCTTTTGAAGACTGTAACAGACTTACAGGTATTACTATACCCGAAAGTGTAACACAATTAGGCAATAGTGCTTTTCACGGCTGTACAGGGCTTACAAATATCACTATACCTGAAAGTGTAACAGAATTAGGCGACGGTATTTTTTCCGGCTGCACAGGACTGACAAGTATTACTATACCTGACAGTGTTACAAATTTAAGCAGCAACGTTTTTGCCGAATGTACTGGACTGACTAATATTACAATACCCGAAAGTGTAACGGGCATTGATGAACATGCTTTTTACGGCTGTACGGGACTTACAAGTATAACGATACCAAAACTTGTGGAAAAAATTGACCCTGCTGCTTTTGACGGCTGTACAAATTTGTCAAGTATTGAAGTAAGTGATTTAAACGCTGAGTATTCTTCAAAAGACGGTGTTTTATTTAACAAAGATTACACAGAGTTGGTAAAATGTCCGCAGAAAAAAGAAGGAAAATATACTATGCCGGACGATGTGATATCGATAGGCAGATATGCTTTTTACGGCTGTGCATATCTGACAAGTATCGAAATACCCGAAAGCGTGACCGGTATTAGCGAAAGTGCTTTTTCAAAATGTATTGGGATTACAAGTATTACGATACCCGACAGCGTTACGCAAATTGGCGAATTTGCATTTTCAGAATGTAAGGGACTGACAGAGGTCAATATATCTAATAATGTTCAAGTAATTAAAAAAGGAGCTTTTTCAGATTGCGTAAGCTTGACAAGTGTAAAAATACCGGATAGTGTGACAATGATTCAATATTTGGCTTTTTGCGGCTGTGAAAAACTTACAGATATCACTATACCCGAAAGTGTGACAGATATAGGTTGGTTTAAGACTTTTGAGGGCTGTGAAAAACTGACAATAACAGGTTACAAAAATTCGTGTGCGGAAAGCTTTGCAAAAGAAAACAACATTAACTTCGTTGCGTTGGACGATGTTTCAAATGCCGCTAAAATGGGAGACTTAGACGGTGATAATACGATTACTTCGGCTGACAGCTTGTTAATTCTTCGTCAAAGCGTTGGTTTGGAGAAGTTTACGCCTGAGCAAATCAAGCGTTGCGACGTAGACGGCGACGGAGAAGTAACTTCCGCCGACGCACTTGAAGTATTGCGTTACAGCGTGGGACTTTCCACAACGGCAAATATAGGATAAATTTAATTTTTGATAAACAAATTTCCCCATTGATTTTTTCAATGGGGAAATTCTTTTGATTTTTTGAGGATATAAACAAAAAAGACTTGCCGCAAAAGCAAGTCTTTTTATTGTCAACAGAATATAAAAACGATATTACGCGTTATTGTTGATTACAGTTATAATTTTTTCAATAGGGAGTTCAAGGTCATCGGAAATTTGTTCCGGTGATTTTCCTTTTTTATACATTTTGAGTATTATTTCATTTTCTTTTTTTTCTTCGCCTTCAGCTCTGCCTTTTGCTTCGCCTTCGCGCCTTGCATTTCCCAGTGCGGAGGCTTCGTCGTGCAGAAGTTTTTCACGGTAATACGCTTCCTGGCGGACTTTTTCATCGGCATTGAGATGTCTGAGCATTACAATAGTATCCTGAACTTCGGGAATAGTGGTTGCCTGTTGTATTGACATAAGATCACCTTCCGTTTCTGCATTTATCAAATTCAGCCAGTCTTCCATACGCTTATTTTTTTTGCATTTGCCGAGTTTTTTAAGTTCAAAGAAATGTATTGCAAACTTATCTGTCAGCAGTTCTTTTCTTTCGCATTCCAATATTTTAAAATTGGAATGATAATCTTCACATTCAAATAGATTGAAATTAATAATGTTAATACATATTGTCTGCCTTAACTCTGCGTATTCGTCACCTGCAAGTAGTTCCTCGCTGTAAAGTTTTGACCAGTAGAAAAGTGTTCTCTCTTTAAAAAAGCTCTCTTTGTTTACTTGTAATTCAATATTTATGATTCTGCCGTCAACGTCCATTTTCAAATCGAGGCGGCTAAATTTCTGTTCAAGATATTCGGGTGTCAGTTCGACATTATTGATATAAATTTTTCTGATGCTTTCACGGGGAATTTCAAGCAAATCTGAAATAAATACGGCGATTATTTTTTCATTTTTCTCATTTCCGAAAACACGCTTGAAAATAACGTCAAGTTTCAGTTTAACTATTTTTTCATATTTGTTCGTTGGTATCACGCTCCATTCGTTACTAAAATTATATCATACAGGTAAAAAAAAGCAAGTTATTTTCTTCAATTTTCAAAAAATAAAAAAGCCTCGAAATAAATCAAGGCTTCAAAAACAGTGCGAGTGACGGGACTTGAACCCGTACGTCATGCAACACACGCCCCTCAAACGTGCCTGTCTGCCAGTTCCAGCACACTCGCAAATATTTATTTGTTTTTTGTTGGTCTTTATTCTCGCCCCAACGAGTAATATAATATCACGTTTTAAGAAATTTGTCAATAGGTTTTTGGATAAATTTCTTTGTAATTTTTAAATGGTAAAAAAGCAACTAAAAACATTGACAAAACCATTATAAAGTATTAATATTATACTATAAATTTTTATTTTAAAAGGAGTTGTTAATTTTAGCTATGAAAATGTACGATATTATATCTAAAAAAAGAGATAAAGGCGAATTAAGCCGTGAAGAAATAGGCTTTTTTGTTCAGGGTTATAACGAAGAAAAAATTAAAGATTATGAGGCGGCAGCTCTTATTATGGCTGTTTATATTAACGGCATGACAAAGCAGGAAACCGTAGACTTGACCGAAGAAATGACAAATTCCGGCAAAAAAATAGACTTATCTCAATTTGGCGGCGTTACGGTGGATAAACACTCGACTGGCGGAGTAGGAGATAAAACGACTCTTGTTATTGTGCCGATTGCGGCGGCGTTGGGAGCAAAGGTTCTTAAAATGAGCGGCAGAGGTTTGGGACATACGGGCGGTACAGTCGATAAGCTTGAATCAATTCCGGGTTTTCGCACCGAATTAACCGATGAGGAAATTATGGAGAATTTGAATAGCATAGGTGCCGTGATGATTGGACAAAGCGAAGAGCTTGCTCCGGCTGATAAAAAAATTTACTCGTTAAGAGATGTTACGGCAACAGTAAGCTCTATGCCTCTTATAGCGTCAAGCATAATGAGTAAAAAAATAGCGTCGGGAAACAAGTGCATCGTGCTTGACGTTAAGTACGGAAGCGGAGCTTTTATGAAAACTCGTCAAGAAGCGAAAGAACTTGCCGATATAATGATTGATATAGGCGAAGCGGCGGGCAGAAAAGTTTCGGCAGTAATTTCAGACATGAATGTTCCGTTGGGGAATTCCGTCGGAAACTCTCTTGAAGTAATCGAGGCTGTAAAAATTTTAAAAGGCGAGCAAAAAGACGATTTGTATGAGGTTTGTGTTGAATTGGCGGCTAATATGTACCGACTTACAAGCGGCAAGAGCCTTGAAGAGTGTACGGAAGCTGTTAAGGACGTTATAAGCAGCGGAAAAGCATTTGAAAAGCTGAAAGAAATTGTTGCGGCGCAGGGCGGAGATATTTCGGTTTTGGAAAATACAGAGCTGTTTAAAAAAGCGTCTGTGCGGTATGAGGTGAAAGCAAAACAAAGCGGTGCGATTAATTGTGTTGATTGTGAAAAAATAGGTCTTGCGAGCGTTCGTTTGGGAGCAGGCAGAAGTGAAATCGGAGGAGCAATTGACCATAGTGCAGGAATAGTTCTTTATAAAAAGCCGGGAGATTTTGTGAATGAGGGCGATGTCTTGGCAGTGTTTTTCACAAATGACAGAGAAAAGCTTGCGGAAGCCGAAGATGTGTTCAGGAAAGCTTTTCTATGAGCGAGCGGGGGGCTGAATCATTTTGAAGGGAGTTTCACTCCCTTCAAAATCGCCGCTTTTTACAAAAGCGGCAGCGACAGGCGAAGCCCGTCGGATTCAGCCCCCTGCGAGCCGGTTGAAATTTAAAAAAAATCTTGACAAACTATAAAGTCTATGATATAATAACATTCGTTGACTTGAGATTATGCCGCATATAGTTTTGGCAAATAAAAATGTCAAAGCAATGAAAAAAGTTCTTGACAAATAAAAGATAGTGTGATATAATACTTAAGCAGTCAGGGTCACCGTGATATGATGATTACTATATGGTGGGTATGGCTTAGTTGGTTAAAGCGTCGGTTTGTGGCACCGAAGATCGTCGGTTCGAATCCGACTATCCACCCTCAAATGATCCATTAGCTCAGTTGGCAGAGCACTTGACTTTTAATCAAGGTGTCCGGAGTTCGAATCTCCGATGGGTCACCATAGCTGTTATGAGATATAACAGCTTATTTTTTTATTGGGCTGTCGCCAAGCGGTAAGGCAACGGACTTTGACTCCGTCATCCCGTGGGTTCGAATCCCGCCAGCCCAACCAAAACTTGCCCCTCGGCTTAACCCGAGGGGTTACTTATATTTATTTGTTTTTTTAATAATAAAGATATTGCTTAATAAAAGAAAAAATGATAAAATATATTCGCAAGACTATTTGACACGAATGTTACGTAAAAAAACGGGTTGTTCAAAAACTTTCCGCAAAAATAAAACTTACGGTCGGGTCAAAAATTATTGTAAGCAACAAATTCGCTTCACGTGTTAAAAAAGGAGAAGAGTATGAAAAATTCTGAAAAAAGTATGGATAAAATCGTAGCGCTTTGCAAGAACAGAGGATTTGTGTATCCGGGAAGTGAGATATACGGAGGTCTTGCGAATACGTGGGATTACGGTCCTCTTGGTGTGCAGCTGAAAAATAACATAAAAAGCGCGTGGCTTAAAAAGTTTGTGCAGGAAAACAAATATAACGTAGGACTTGACTCAGCAATACTGATGAATCCGCAAACATGGGTAGCGTCGGGACATCTCGGCGGATTTTCCGACCCGCTTATGGATTGCCGAGAGTGCAAGACACGTCATAGAGCAGATAATTTAATCGAGGACTTTGACGGAACTAATGTAGCGGGCTGGTCAAATGAGCAAATGATGAATTACATCAAAGAAAAGCAAATTGTATGTCCGAACTGCGGCAAAGCAAATTTCACCGATATCAGACAATTTAACTTAATGTTTAAGACGTTTCAGGGCGTTACGGAAGACAGCAAAAATGAGATATATCTTCGTCCTGAAACGGCACAGGGAATTTTTGTAAATTTTGCAAATATTCAAAGAACATCAAGAAAGAAAGTGCCTTTCGGCGTAGCTCAGATTGGCAAATCATTCAGAAATGAAATTACCCCCGGCAACTTTATATTCCGTGTGAGAGAGTTTGAGCAAATGGAACTTGAATTTTTCTGCAAGCCCGGCACAGATTTAGAGTGGTTCGATTATTGGAGAGGCTTTTGCCGCGACTGGCTTTATTCGCTTAATATCAAAGAAGAGAACCTCAGACTTCGTGACCATGACAAAGAAGAATTATGTTTTTATTCAAAGGCTACTACGGACTTTGAGTATTTGTTCCCATTTGGTTGGGGCGAGCTTTGGGGCGTTGCGGACAGAACGGACTATGATTTAACGCAGCATATCAATACAAGCGGCAAGAGCTTAGATTATTTTGACCCTGAAACAAACGAAAGATACATTCCGTATGTAATAGAACCGTCGTTAGGCGTAGAGAGATTGTTCCTTGCAATCATGACAGAAGCGTATGACGAAGAGCAAATCGGCGAGAAAGACAGCCGCGTAGTATTGCATTTGCATCCAACGCTCGCACCGTTTAAGGCAGCCGTACTTCCGTTGTCTAAGAAGCTTTCGGAAAAGGCCGGAGAAGTATACGAAATGCTTTCAAAGCATTTCATGACAGAGTTTGACGAAGCAGGTTCAATCGGTAAGAGATACCGCAGACAAGACGAAATCGGCACACCGTTCTGCGTTACGTTTGACTTTGACTCTTTGGAAGACGGCTGTGTTACAGTTCGCGATAGAGATACAATGCAGCAGGAAAGAGTTGCAATAGATAATCTTGCGGCATATATTTCAGAGAGAATTGCATTTTGATAAAATAAGTTAAATAATTATTTCCCCTTTTCATTTGCAAGTGTCAAAATGAAGAGGGGATTTTTTATCCAATTCTCGGCAGAATACCCCCACTTCTAAGCGAAGTGAAAGTGGGGGATGAATGCCGATTGTTTTTACTGAAACTATTGACAATCAGTAAAATATATACTATAATAGATACATAGGAAATGTCCTAAATCTAAAA
>CACWIU010000075.1 GCA_902761025.1 uncultured Ruminococcus sp.
CTTCAATGTCGGAATTGACGTTCCTATATCGCTTATGCCACGTTCGATTTCCTTATCTCCTATCTCTCGATAAGTTACGTGTACGGTAGTTTCCGTAATGCCGTACATATTGACGATAGTTACTTCGGGGTGTGCTTCGTGCCATGATTTTAACTTTGACGGATTCAAAGCTTCGCCGCCAAATATCAAGTATCTGAGGCTGAGTTTTTCGCCGTTGTCTGCCGCCATGAGATTATAGAATGATGTCGGCACTTGATTCAAAACGGTAACTTGTTCCTGTTCAAGCAGCTTAATCATTGCGGATTCGTCTTTTGTTGTTTCTTCGTTTACAACTACAAGAGTACCGCCGTACAAAGTCGCTCCGTACATCTCCCATACGGAGAAGTCAAATCCGTATGAATGGAACATTGTCCATACGTCATATTCGTTAAAATCGTACTCAAATTTATTGTTAAACAAAAGTCTGACAACATTTTTGTGCATGATTTCAACGCCTTTGGGTTTTCCGGTTGTTCCTGATGTATAAATTACATACAGTCCGCTTTCAGGAGTAATATTGGCTTTTATTTCTTCTTCCGTGTCGGGATATGCTTCTTCGCTCTTGAGATTGATTCTCTTTCCGCCGTAATCAATTTCCAACGGAGTTTCGCCGCAAAGAAGAATTTCAGCTCCGCAGTCTTCAAGAATATACTGAACTCTGTCTGCCGGATACATTGTGTTTATCGGAACATAAACGCCGCCTGCCTTGATAATGCCGTAAATGCCTATAACCATTTCAAGGCTTCGCTCAATGTACATTGCAACATAGTCGCCCGGCTTAACTCCCTCTGCAATGAGTTTTCCGGCAAGTCTGTTTGCAAGCTCGTCCAGCAATTCATACGGCAAACTTGTATCTTCAAATACTACCGCCGTATTGTCGGGAGTTCTGTTCACTTGCTCCTCGAACAAATCGACAACTGTCTTATTTCTCGGATAGTCTGCGTCCGTATCGTTAAACGCTCCCAAAATAAGCGTTCTTTCATTTTCCGTCAGCATTTCAACGTCGCTGAGTTTTTGCTGAGAATTTGAAGTGACATTATCCAAAACCACTGCAAAATTATCAAGCATACGCTGAGCCGTTTCTTCCTTGAACAACGCAGTGCAAAATTCCAACGAAACGCCGTATCTCTCGCCCAAAGGAACAACGTCATAGGACATATCGAATTTTGCAACGGTCGAGCGTTTTCCGTCTACTCCGCCTATTTCTACATTATTCACTTCCGCATTGGTTTCTTCAACGTTCTGCATTACAAGCAGTACGTCAAACAGCGGATTTCTGGACATATCGCGGCGGACAGCAACTTTTTCCACAAGTTCTTCAAATGGGTATTCCTGATTCTCATAAGCGTTCAGACATACTTCTCGGATTTCATTAAGGAACTCGTCAAAAGTCTTGTTCGCTTCGGGATAGCCTCTCATCGCAAGAGTATTTACAAACATACCGAGCATTTTTTCGGTATCACGGTGAGTTCTTCCGCTTATCGGGCTGCCGATTACGATATCTTCCTGTCGGCTGTACTTGCTCAATGTTACCATAAGAGCGGCGAGGAATATCATATATTCCGTTGCCCCCGTTCGCTCCGAAAGCTTCTTAATATTTGCGGAAACATTTTCGTCTGTTACCATGTAAACAGTTGAGCCTGCATAGCTTTGGACGGACGGACGAGCATAATCAAGCGGCATATCAAGAACGGGTACTTCGTCGCCAAACTGTTCTTTCCAGTAGTTTTCCTGAGCGGAGATATCTCTTGTTCTCATCCATTCGCTGTAATCTTTATACTGGCGTGTCAAAGGCTCAAGAGTTTCGCCGTTGTACAATGCGGTCAATTCGCTTATAAAGAGGTTTTGGCTCATGCCGTCGGATATAATATGGTGCATATCCATTAGAAACAGATGATAACTGCCTTTATTAACAAGCTTAACTCTCACAATCGGCGGATTACTCAAATTAAACGGTCTTAAATATTCTGCGACAAGTTTTTGATCCGGCTCGTCACTTGCAGTATATTCAAAATCAACGTTCAGTTTTTCCAGTATCTTTTGTACAGGCTCGCCGTTCACAGACATAAATGCTGTTCGGAGTATCTCGTGTCTGTCTGTCATAGTCTGCAATGCCGCTTTAAGTCTGTCAGGCGATACGTCGCCTTCCATCTTCATGCTGAACGGCATATTATAGGCAACGGATTCCGGTTCAAGCTGCTGAATAAGATACATTCTCTTTTGGGTAGAGGACATCGGATAATATTCTTTTTCCTCGGCTTTCGGAATAGCCTCGTATACGCTGCCCGCTCGGCTCTTCACTATTTGGGCAAGCTGCTCGGGGTCGGGATACAAGAAAATTTCTCTGAGAGCTATCTTTACACCAAGCTGTTCTTCAATAGCGTTGATAAGACGCGTTGCCCTCAGCGAATGTCCTCCCAAGTCAAAGAAGCTGTCCTTTATTCCCACACGCTCAACATTCAAAATATCGCTGAATATCCGACAAATAATTCTTTGAGCTTCGGTTGTCGGAGCCGCATATTCGCTGTCGGTCTGAGCGTCAATATCGGGCAATGCTTTTCTGTCAAGTTTTCCGTTTCTTGTAACGGGTATGCTTTCAAGCTGCATCATATAAGAGGGCATCATATAATTCGGAAGCACTTCGCTCAGTTTATCTCGAATTTCCGATACGCTGATTTCACTTTCGCTTACATAATAAGCGTAAATTGATTTTTCACCCTTGCCGTCTTCTTTAGCCACAACAGTGCAGTCCGTAATATTTTCAAGCTCTCTGAGCCTTGTTTCAACTTCGCCAAGCTCGATTCGAATACCTCTGATTTTAACTTGTTCGTCGATTCTGCCCAAAAATTCTATATTTCCGTCGGGAAGCCATCTTGCCAAGTCACCGGAACGGTACATCTTGCCTGTTCCAAACGGATTGTCAACAAATTTTTCGGCTGTAAGCTCGGGTAAATTCAAATATCCTAATGCCAAACAGTCGCCCGCAATGCAAATTTCTCCGGGAACGCCAATTCCGCAAAGAGTATTTCCGTCGGCAATATAAACTTTTGTGTTAAACTTTGGCTTGCCTATCGGTATTGTCCAATCACTGTTTAAAGTCGGATACTCATATTCGCCTTTAATCTTGTAAACGGTGGCAACAACAGTATTTTCTGTCGGACCGTAATCCTGATAAATGCTGCAGTTCATGTTCATTAAAGGCTGAATATGCTTTGGAAGAACTTTTTCACCGCCAAGTATGAAAGTCTTTACATAATCGCTCCAACCATACTTATTAAATTCGTTAAGCAGCAAAGGAGTCATATGCACTATGTTAACCTGATTTTCATGTATATAACGATGAGCCTCGGGAATATTGAGCAAAAGTTCCTTAGACATGATTACAACTTTACCGCCCGAACACAGAGTAGGATAAATTTCTTCTACATACAAGTCGAATGTATATGCTCCGTGCTGCAAACAAACAGTATTTCTGTCCGCGCCGTATGTTCTGACAAAATGATTTACATCGCCCATTACAGCTTTATGTGAAATCATAATACCCTTTGGCGTGCCGGTCGTACCCGAAGTGTACATAATGTATGCCACGCTTTCGGGGTCTATATCAATACGCGGATTTTCACAGAAACGCGTATAAATACTTCTGTCGTCGATACTGATATTTTTGAAGTTAAATTCTTCGTAGCCCGTACCGTCATTTGTTAAGATACATACGGGGTCAATGTCATTCAGCATAACGCTGATTCTCTCCGACGGCAGCGTATAATCTATCGGACTGTAAGCGGCTCCGGCTTTCAGAACGGCAAGTATTGCTATCGGCAGCATGATGTTCTTTTCAAGACTTAACGCAACATGGTCGCCGGGCTTAACTCCGTTTTCAATAAGAGTATAGGCAAGCGAATTTATCATGCTGTTCATTTGCGAATAGTTCAGTGTCTGACGCTCGAATACAAGAGCGGTATTATACGGGATTTCAGCCGCCTGAGCTTCAATCAGGTCTATTACGGTTTTATCTCTCGGATAATCGGAGTAAGTAGCGTTGAACACGTCAAGTATAAGATTTCTTTCGTAATCGTCCGCAAGACTGATATCCTTGAGTTTTATTTCCTGATTTTCGGCAATGACAGTAAGAACCTGAATATAGTGGTTAACTATATGTTCTGCCGTTTCCTTTTTGAACAAGTCGGTACAGTACTGCATATTTATTCCGAACGTATCGCCGAACGACTTGACATTGACGGACAAATCGGCTATTGAGTCTGCGGCAAAAGCAGCGGTTTCATCGTACTCATTTAAGTTTTCGGAATAATCGTTTTCAGACTGCATATTTTGACTTAAAGCAGAAGATTCGTTATTCTGCATTGCCATCATAACGTCAAACAGCGGATTTCGGGACATATCCCTCTGTACCGTTACGGATTCGACAAGCTGTTCAAACGGATATTCCTGATTCTCATAAGCGTTAAGACAAGTTTCGCGGATTTCATTCAGGAACTGTCCAAAGGTCTTATCACCTTCGGGATATCCTCTCATTGCAAGCGTATTTACAAACATACCGAGCATTTTTTCGGTATCTTTATGTGTTCTTCCGCTTATCGGGCTTCCGATTACGATATCTTCCTGTCGGCTGTATTTGCTTAGTGTTATCATCAAAGCCGCAAGGAAAATCATATAGTCCGTAGTGCCTGTCTTTTCGGAAATGCGTCTGATTTTCTCTGTAAGCTTTTTCTCTGTTGTAACAGAAACAGATGCTCCCGCATAACTTTGCATTTGAGGACGAGGATAATCAAGCGGCATATCAAGAACCGGAGCTTCATCGCCGAACTGCTCTTTCCAGTACGATTCCTGACTGCTCATATCTCGTGTTCTTATCCACTCGCTGTAATCCTTGTACTGATGTGTCAAAGGTTCGAGTTCCTGACCGTCACAAAGCGCTGTAAACTCATCTATAAATATGTTGATACTCATACCGTCGGAAATAATATGGTGCATATCAAGCATAAATAAGCTGTATTCGCCCTTATTTACCAATTTTGCTCTTACCAGCGGCGGATTGCTCAAATCAAACGGCTTTGAAAACTCCTGCGTAAGCTTTGCGTTGGGTTCATCGCTGACGACATATTCAAAGTCAGCTTGTACATTGTCAAGTATCTTCTGTACAAGTTCTCCGTCAACCGTCAGGAATGCCGTTCTCAGAATTTCGTGTCTGTCAAGCATTTTTTGGAGAGCCGTCTTGAATATTTCCGGAGAAATTGTTGACGGCAGTTCCATACTGTACGGCATATTGTACGCAGTTGTTTCGCTGTCAATCTGATTAATCAAGTACATTCTCTTTTGTGTAGAGGACATCGGATAATACTCTTTTTCCTCTGCTTTCGGAATAGCTTCGTACTTATTGCCCGAGTTGCTTTCAACGATTTCGGCAAGCTCTTTCGGCGTTGAGTGTACAAAAATCTCTCTCAGAGCGATTTTAACTCCGGTCTGTTCTTCGACAGCGTTTACAAGTCTTGTCGCTCTCAGCGAATGTCCGCCCAACTCAAAGAATCCGTCGTTAACTCCGACTTTTTCAGCGTTGAGAACTTCCGCAAATATATCGCAGATAATTTTTTCCGTTTTATTTCTCGGAGCAATATATTCGTTAGAGGCTTTTGCTTCGATTTCCGGCAATGCTCGTCTGTCAAGTTTACCGTTTTTAGTAATTGGAATAAAATCAATCTGCATCATGTAAGCCGGTATCATATAATTAGGAAGAACTTCTTTAAGTCTGTCCTTAATTTCCGATATACTTACTTCTGCATTGCTTGTATAATAAGCGTAAATTGCCTTATCGCCTGCGCTGTCTGCCTTTGCGACTACCGCACAGTCTTTAATGTTTTCAATTTCTCTGATTCGGCTTTCAATTTCGCCAAGCTCAATTCTAAAGCCTCTGATTTTGACTTGCTCGTCAATTCTTCCCAAATACTCAATGTTTCCGTCGGGCAGCCACCTTGCCAAGTCGCCCGAACGGTACATCTTGCCCTCTCCGAACGGATTATCTACAAACTTCTCCGCTGTAAGTTCGGGTCTGTTCAAGTATCCTCTTGCTACGCCGTCGCCCGTAATGCACAATTCGCCGGGTACTCCAACGCCGCACAAGTATTTGTTCATGATATAGACTTGCGTGTTCGCAATCGGCTTTCCAATCGGAATATTTTCAAAGCCTGCCGGTATGTCATACGTAGTTGTGAATGTCGTATTCTCGGTAGGACCGTAACCGTTAGTTAAAGTCACGCCGTTATTTCTGCTCTTCATTATGCGAACATGGTCATCGGAAAGCTTTTCGCCGCCGATAAGCAGGTGTTCGAGATTGTCGAACATATCGTTTCGTTCCGTTATCATCTGATTGAATAAGGTAGACGTAAGCCACATTGTGTTGACTTTTTCTCTTTCCATTAATTCTCTCATTCTGATATGGTCGGTTATAACATCTTGAACAGTAACAACAAGCTTGCCGCCGTTTAAGAACGCTCCCCAAACTTCAAGAGTAGAAGCGTCAAAGGACATTGAACCTGTCTGCAAAATAACCGTATGTTCGTCCAAGTCTGCATAATTCGTATTCTTGACAAGTCTTACGACGCTCTTTTGCTCAATAAGGCTGCCTTTCGGCTGTCCGGTTGTTCCCGATGTGTAAATACAGTAAATCAAATCATTCGGAGAATTGACATAATCAAGATTACTGCCGTCACCCTGCCAAATATATTCGTCCGCAAGATTGATTACGGGAATACTTTCGGGAATTTCAACATTTTCCGATGTGTATTTGAGTACTGCCTTCGGACGGCAGTCATTCAGAATGAAGCTGATTCTAACCTGAGGATATGTCGGGTCAACAGGCACATACGCTCCGCCTGCCTTTACAATGCCCAAAATTCCCTCTACAATTTCCATGCTTCTGTCGGCAAGAACAGCAACAAAGTCATCTGCTCCGACGCCCATTTCACGCAAAATATGAGCCAGACTGTTTGCTCTTGCGTTGAGCTGCGAATAAGTCAGACTGCTGCCCTCAAATGAAACAGCGATTTTATCGG